>SBBF01000043.1 GCA_005240075.1 Nitrospira sp. | reverse complement strand
CTTCACTACACGCTATCTGGTAGCCCCGACTCAAGAATTACCAAGACTTGCACCCGAAAAAAAAATTATCGGCAGGTCGAAGTGAGAAAGTCGGGCTAGTAAGGTTTTCTGGGAGTCCAGGCAAGATAATGCTGGAAATCACAAGGGATGAAGAAAGACAACCGGTCTTGTTGATGGAGCGGTTTTACGAAGAGGTCACTGATCTGTTAATGAGACATTTTCATTGGTCTACAACAGGCCTCTATTTCACTATTGCTATCCCCCTTCCCTTTGTATTAAAGGCTTGAGCCTAATGGACTTAGACACACAAATATCTTCATGGACCGACCAGGTTGAAAAAGGGGGGAGGGATCTGTTTCAAAAAGCCTTTGACTGGGACCTTGTCGACCAAATCTCTGCCACCGGGATGTATCCCTATTTTCAGCCGTTGGATGAAAACCAGGGGCCGGTGGCTCTCTATCAGGGGGAAGAAGTCATCATGTTGGGATCCAATAATTACCTCGGTTTGACGACTCATCCCAAAGTCAGGGAGGCGGCCCAGGAGGCGATTAAAAAATATGGCACCGGAATGACCGGTTCCCGTTTTTTAAATGGTTCGATGAAACTGCATGAAGAGCTGGAGGAAAAAATCGCCCGTTTTCTCGGAAAAGAAGACGCGCTGGTTTTTACAACCGGTTATCAGGCCAACCTGGGCATGTTGACCGCGCTCATTGGAAAAAATGCTGTCGCCATTGTCGATCGTTATGCTCATGCCAGCATCCATGACGGCTGTCGTCTCATGGAGGGGGAGAATATCAAATTCAAGCATAATGACCTCTCCGACCTTGAAAGGATTCTTTCTGATATTCCTCAAGACAAAGGGCCCCTTGTTTTTGTTGATGGAGTCTACAGCATGGAAGGGGATTTGTCCCCCTTGCCTGACGTGATCAGGCTATCAAAAAAAGTGGGGGCCCGTATCGCCGTGGATGATGCGCATGGATTGGGAGTGATTGGTCCGGGGGGGAGAGGGACGAGTCATTATTATGGAATGGAAAATGAAGTCGATCTCATTGTGGGGACTTTTAGCAAAAGTCTGGCCTCAACGGGGGGGTTTGTAGCGGGGGCCAAAAAGGTGATTCATTTTATCAAACACTTTGGACGTCCGATGATTTTTTCAGCCTCCCTGACCCCTTCCTGCACGGCCGCCGCCAACGCGGCTCTCGATGTTTTGATGGCTGAGCCGGAAAGAGCGGACAGGGTCCGCAAAAATGCCCGCTGGATGAAAAAAGAGCTGGATGCTCTTGGCTATAAGACAGGACATGCCGATGCGGCGATTGTTCCGGTGATCATCGGAGAGAGTATGCTGACTTTCATGATCTGGAGAGAACTTCTTGATCGGGGCGTCTATACCAATCCGGTTGTTTATCCAGCCGTGGCCAAGGGAAACGGAATGCTCCGTACCAGTTATCTGGCAACCCACAATTCAGAACATCTGGAAAAGGCGTTGGAGATTTTCAAGGAAGTGGCTCAAATTTATGGTATGACCCTTTCATGATCCAGGTTTTTTTGGTCAATTCACGAAAACGCCGCAATCAATTTATCTCCTTTCCTTATTATCTTTATCGAAATGATCCCTACTGGATTCCTCCCTTGAAAATGGAAAGAAGGGAGATGATTCATCCGAAGAAAAATCCTTATTTTCACTATGCGGATGTTCAACTCTTTATCGCTGTCAAAAACGGTCAGGTTGTGGGGCGCATTTCGGCACAGGTTAATCGTTTGCACAATGAACGTTATGGAGAAAAAACCGGCCACTTTGGTTTTTTTGATTGTGTGGACGATTCCTTGATTGCCATTGATCTTTTCAGATCAGCACAAGAATGGTTGAGACAACGGGGAATGGAGAGGATAACCGGCCCCTTTAGTTTTTCCCTCAACGAGGAATGCGGATTGTTGGTGGAAGGATTCAACAGTTCTCCTTTTCCCTTCATGCCTTACAATCCTCCCTACTACAAAAAACTTTTTTCTCATGCCGGATACAACCCCCTCAAAGAACTGATCGCCTGGAAGTTCGATTCAACCCGCCCGGTAACCCCTGAAGCGCTTCAAATAGCGGAGGTGGTCCGCCAGCACCCGGGATTGGTCATCCGTGAGGTTGATCCCCGTTATATGGAAAGAGAAGTTAAAATCATCAGCGATGTTTTTAATTCCGCCTGGTCAAAAAACTGGGGGTTTATTCCTTGGACCGATCAAGAACTTAAAAAAATGGCGAAAGATTTAAAAATGATTCTCGAGCCCAAACTCGCTTTGATTGCCGAGGTGGATGGAAAACCGGCCGCCATTTCCATTGCCATCCCGAACTATCATGAGGCGATCCGGGATTTGAAGGGGCGCTTGTTCCCCTTTGGAATTTTGAAGTTGCTCTGGCGTCTGAAAACAAAAAAAATCAAAAGCGCCCGCCTGGCTCTTTTGGGAGTCAAAAAAGAATATCGCGGCGATGTTCTGGGGGGATTGAGCGTCCTGCTCTACACTGAAATGCATAAGAGAAGCCAAATGTTGGGCTATTGGGGGGGGGAACTTTCCTGGACGCTGGAAGATAATGAAAAAATCAACAACGGCATCCGTTTGATGGGGGGAGAGGAGTATAAAAGGTACCGAATTTATGAGAAAGCTCTAACATGAAAATTTTGCTTACAGGAGGAACCGGTTTTGTCGGTTCCCATACTGCCCAAGAGTTAACCGGTCGTGGTCATGAAGTTCATGCTTTAGTTCGAAATCCCTCCAAGGCTGAATTCTTGAAGAATTTGGGGGTTCATTTGATTCAAGGGGATTTGGCCGGTCTGGAATCTTGTCAGGAAAAATGGCCGGTGTTTGATGCTGTGATTCATATTGCCGGTCTGATCAAGGCAAAGTGTATTAAGGATTTTTACTCGGTGAATGTCGAAGGCACAAGATTCCTGCTCGAAAAAATCAAAACTCAGCGGTTAAAAAAATTTATTTTTATTTCTTCAATCGCTGCGCGTGGGCCAAATAAAAACAGGCAGGATGATGAGGGGATTGGGCCTGTTTGCCACTACGGGAAAAGCAAGTTGGAAGCCGAAGAGGTCGTGTTGAACTATCGGATCTCTTTTCCTGTTGTTCTGGTGCGCCCACCGGTTGTGTATGGACCCGGAGATCGGGAAACATTGACTTTATTCAAAATGTTCCGGAAAGGTTTTTTCCCGGCGATTGGAAGAGAAAAAAGAAAAATCAGTTTTGTCTATGTCCTCGATTTGGCCTCCACACTCGCTGTCCTGGTTGAACAAAGTGAATCTCCCCGGACTTACATCCGGGGAGATTCACCAAGCCCGGAGGGCGTTGAGGGGGAGGCTCCATCCGGCTTCGCCGGTGGAGGGGGCGACGCTAGCCCCTATAATAGTCAAGATCCAGGCCCCTTTTATCCTGAAGATGGAGCGGGAGGCCATGACTGGGATGAAGTCATTCGGTTAGGAGAAGATCTTTATAAAAAAAGAATCAGACAAATGACTATTCCTGTTTGGATGGGGCAATTGATTGCAGGGGGCGCTGAAGCAGGGGGGAGGATTTTAAACAAAACCGTTCTTTTCAATCGGGACAAATTTCAGGAAATCAAACATCCCTTCTGGTTTTGTTCGTCAGAATCATTAAGAAAAGCCTGTCAACTTTCATCTCCTACTAACCTGAACAAAGGCTTCACCATCACGAAGAAATGGTATGAAGACGAGGGGTGGATGTAATCTTTATCTTCCTATGGCAGGTGTTTTGGCGAGAGATTCACATTTTTTTTCGAAAAGATTGATCAATCGAAGCGCTACTCTGGAATTATCATCAGCAATAAAATTATGGATTTCTTCGAAACATTCATGATTTTTCCTCCTTCTGTTTGTTAATACGCATAATAACAAACTTTGTTAATCTTTGTCATTCCTAATTAATT
Source organism: Nitrospira sp. (assembly GCA_005240075.1). GTDB lineage: Bacteria > UBA10199 > UBA10199 > UBA10199 > SBBF01 > SBBF01. The sequence goes on along the minus strand of SBBF01000043.1, from coordinate 57 downwards.
CATTTTATCCTTGAAAAACATTTTTTTTTAATTATTATTAATAGTAATGCTGATTTT
>SBBF01000012.1 GCA_005240075.1 Nitrospira sp. | reverse complement strand
TCTTCACTACACGCTATCTGGTAGCCCCGACTCAAGAATTACCAAGACTTGCGCCCGAAAAAAAAATTATCGGCAAGTCGAAGTGAGAAAGTCGGGTTAAACCCCAAACGCATTCTGGAAGCGCTCTCCTTATTTGGATTATTTGGAGGGGTCAAGATCCATCCAGAAAAAATCCTCGTTGTTTTTGATGTTGTTCCTGCCGGGTCTCTTTTAGGGATCAAGATGGCGAAAGCCTCCTCGTTCCCTGTCGGCAAGGTCAATTGTCTTCATCTGTATTCCCTCACCTTTTTTACGCAACTTATTTTGAGATCTGCCGATAATAAGAGTGTAACAACAAGAATGCCAAGTTGTTTAAAGAGGTTATCAGAACTCGTGAGGAGGGTTCTCTTTCGGCCTTCAATTTTTGAAAAAAAATTGAATCCCGAATAACTGTCTAATATTAGACAGTTTTTATGGATTTATCTATGACACAGAGCGTTAAGATGATTGACGCGCCATGTCGTTTATGTTATAAGCTCCTGACTTTTTTCAGGGGAAAAATCATCAAAAGAGAGGGATTAACAAAGGAGGAAACGAAGATATGTCTATGAATTCACGTTATACCAGCAGTCGTCCTCAGCAGTCTAAAACTCTCACATTACCTTTTAAAGTTGGGGACATGGCCGTTTATCCAGCCCATGGGGTGGGAGAGGTGAAGGGAATTGAATCAAGGGAGATTTCCGGATCCAAACAGCTTTTCTATGTCCTGCAAATTCTTGATAGCGGTATGAAAATTATGGTTCCTACCGGCAATGTCAATGCGGTGGGTTTGAGAGAAATTATTTCCGAGGACGAAGTCAAAGCGGTTTATTCCATCTTGAAAGAAAAAGAGGTTGCGTTTGACAATCAGACCTGGAATCGCCGTTATCGGGAATATATGGACAAAATCAAAACAGGCTCAGTCTATGAAATTGCTGAAGTTTATCGGGATCTCTCCCTGTTAAAACAGGATAAAGAACTCTCCTTTGGCGAACGTAAAATGCTCGATACAGCCAAATCACTTCTGATCAAGGAATTGGCGCTGGCTGAAGAACGCGAAGAAGAAGATATTCGCGAAGATCTGGAAGAAATATTTTCGGAAGATTGACGGCGTCAAAATAATCGTTTGATTTGTTGACATATTTTTAAATGAGAGGTAGACTTTTACCCACCGAGGGGAGGCTATGTGGCCGGTTTAAGTCGACTTCATGTCAAAGATCTTTCCCGCAAAGAGTCCAAAAAAGGGGGGCTATCCGAATCTGTTTCTCCTTCGACCGAAGAAATTCTAGAAGAAAAAGAAAAAATTATCGTTGAATTAAAAGAGCTGATTGAAACCATATCCCGCGGAAAATACATGTGGGAGTCGACTTTCGATGCCATTACTGATCCGGTGGTAATCATCTCCTCCGATTACACGATTCAAAGAGCCAACAGGGCGGCCTCTCGCATTTCCAAAATGGATGTTCGCGAATTGAACGGAACCCGATGTTATGAAACATTGGCCGGCTTTACAAGCCCCTGCACCGGTTGTCCGCTCCCTTCCACCCTTAAAAGGCAAACCGACCATTCAGGCGATCTCCCCCGTTTTTTAAAAAGCTCCCGTCAGTTTCATGCCAATGCCTATGCCTTGAGGGACAGAGATCCGGCCGACAATCTTCGGGCAGTTCTTCATTATCGCGACGTCACCGAGGAAAAAGAATTGCAGCACAAGCTGCTTCACAGCGAAAAAATGGCCGCCATCGGAACATTGGCTGGGGGAGTGGCCCATGAAATCAACAATCCTCTGGGAGGAATTCTGGCCTTTACCCAACTGATCATGCGCGATCTGGGGCCTGACCATGTCAATTATCAGGATTTAAAAGAGATTGAAGAAGCGGCCATGCGATGCAAACAGATCGTTCAGGATCTTCTCGATTTCTCCCGGCAGAACAGGGAAGAAAATATGGAGCCCCTGCAAATCAATGATGTGATCAACAAGGTCCTAACACTAGTCCAAGTCCAGGCCCGAACGAGCCGCGTAGAGATGATTACCGATCTGACATCGAACCTTCCCAAGATTCGCGGCAATTTCTACAAACTCCAGCAGGTTTTTCTCAATCTGATCACGAATGCCTATCATGCGATGAAGGAAGGGGGGACACTGACGGTTAAAACTTACCCGACTGAAGGGGGAAAAGTGGGGGCTTCGGTCGCCGATACGGGGACTGGAATTCCCGAAAATATACAGGACCGGATTTTTGATCCTTATTTTACCACCAAAGACCATGGGCAGGGAACCGGACTGGGGCTCTCCATCACTTACGGTCTTGTGCGGGAACATGAGGGGGCCATTGAAGTTAAAAGCCAGGAAGGAAAGGGAACTGTTTTTGAGCTTTCCTTCCCCGCTTTGCAAAATTTGAATTGATCAAAAGCCGTGGGGGCTTGTGTGTTTCTTTTCAAATGAAATCCACATTTCTCTCTGGCGTTTATCAGAGGAAAAAATATGAAAGAAAGAATACTGGTTGTTGATGACGAAGCGGTAATCGCCAAAGCGCTGGTCAAACATCTGAGTCGGGAAGGTTATGAGGTCGATTCCGCCTCCGACGGGCCAGAGGCGATCGAAAAACACAAGGAAAAAACATTTGACCTGATGCTCACTGACTTAAAGCTCCCCTCGTTTTCCGGCATTGATCTGATTCGGGAATCCAAAACCATCAACCCCGACTTGAGTTGCATTGTCATGACCGGCTACGGGTCGATCACCACCGCTGTCGAAGCGATGAAAAACGGCGCCTTTCATTATGTCACCAAACCCTTTGAGCTGGATGACGTCAGCCAACTGATCGCCACAGCCCTGGAACATGTCAGACTGCAGGAACAGAACCGGATTTTGCAGAGACAGATCAAAACCCGATACGGTTTTGAAAATATCATTGGAACCAGCGACGAGATCAAGGAGGTTTTAAGACTGGTCAACCAGGTGGCCGACACCGATTCGACCGTCTTGATTCTGGGGGAATCGGGCACCGGCAAGGAGTTGGTCGCCAAGGCGATTCATTACAACAGCCGGCGATCGATCAAGTCAATGGTCCCTGTCAACTGCGGGGCGATTCCCGAAAACCTTCTGGAATCGGAACTGTTTGGCCACATGAAGGGATCGTTCACCGGAGCGATCAATTCCAAAATCGGCCGGTTCGAAATGGCCAACGGCGGAACGATCTTCCTCGATGAAATCGGCGATATGAGCCTTCGTCTGCAGGTGAAGATCCTGCGTGTCTTGCAGGAAAAGAAATTTGAGCCGGTCGGTTCGACCAAAACAACGGAAGTGGATGTGCGGATTATTGCCGCCACCAATCAGGACTTGGAAAAACTGGCTGAAAAAGGGCAGTTCCGCGAGGATCTCTTCTACCGTTTGAATGTCATCCCGATTACTATTCCGCCTCTGCGCCACCGGATTTGCGACATTCCTCTGCTGGTGGAACATTTCCTGAAAATATTTTCCGAATCCAACAAGCTTCCTCCTCCCCGCCTGGATGACGATATGCTGGAAACCCTGATGAAATACAAATGGCCCGGCAACGTTCGGGAGCTGGAAAACACCATTGAACGCCTGACGGTGTTAAAACCCGGAAAAACCATCACCCTGGACGATCTGCCCGAAAAATTCCTGGAGGTCAACACCGTGATGATGAGACACAGCGCTTTTCCGATTCCGGACGACGGGATTTCCCTCAAAAACGTGGTGGATGATTTTGAAAACACCCTGATCCTGAAAGCGCTCGACAAAACCGGCTGGAACAAAAACAAGGCGGCCAACCTCCTGAAGCTGAACCGGACCACTCTGGTGGAAAAGATCAAGAAAAAACAGCTTGAAAAACATGTGAATTAAAGTCCGTGGATTCCAACAACGTTATCGATTTTCTTTTTGTTCACACCGACCCCAGAAGTTTGGCAGAATTGGAAAATGCCGCCAGCGCCTCTGGCTGGACTTTTGCTTCATCACACCGCGGACGGGAGGCGCTCGATTGGCTTGACCAGCGGTTTTTTCGGGTCCTGGTGGTTTCACAGACCCTCCCCGATTTTTCCGGACTCCAAATCCTTGAGTGGCTCAAAACCCAGACCTGCCATCCCGAAGTTGTGATCCTGCATCCCCCTGATCAGGGAGAGACTCCCCTCTCCGCCCTGAAACTGGGGGCCTGCGACGTTCTGGTGGAGCCTTTTGAGTCAAGGGAGGCCCTGGAAAAATGCCTGTCCCTCGCGCTTGAGCGGGGAAGATTGAGCCAGAAAATCAAATCAGGTGAGGAGGAAAGCGCGTCATGGGGAGGGATGATCGGCAAATGTCCCCGCATGAGATCGGTCTTTGAACTGATCAAAAACGTTTCGGCAAGCAACACCAACGTTCTGGTTCAGGGAGAATCGGGCACCGGCAAAGAGCTGGCGGCCAGAGCCATCCATGAAATGAGCCCCCGCCGGACTCAACCTTTTGTCGTCATCAACTGTTCAGCCATGCCGGAGACCCTGCTCGAATCGGAGCTGTTTGGTTACATAAAAGGTGCTTTCACCGGGGCTGAGAAAAACAAAAAAGGGCTTTTTGAACTGGCCGACGGTGGGACTGTTTTTCTGGACGAAATCGGCGATATTCCCTTATCCGTTCAAATCAAGCTTCTTCGTGTTTTGCAGGGGGGGGATATTCTCCCGCTGGGAAGCGGATCGACCCGCATTGTGGATGTGAGGGTAATCGCGGCCACCAACCGGGATCTGATTTCTCTGATGAATGCGGGAACTTTCAGGGAGGATCTTTATTATCGGCTAAACGTGATTGCCTTGAATCTCCCGCCCCTCAAAAAAAGAGGGGAAGACATCCCCCTTTTGGCCTCCCATTTTCTCAAAAAAATCAGCGAGCGCATTGGTAAAAAGGTGGAAAAAATGTCGGCTGATTTTTTGCATGCCATTCAGGAATACCCCTGGCCGGGAAATGTCAGGGAGCTGGAAAACATCATCGAACGGGCCATCGTTCTTTCCAAGTCAGATACACTGACCGCCAGGCTGCTCCCCTCCAAGATTCTGTCGGCCGTTTTTTATTCGCCGGCGCTCGATGAAACAGATATGACGGAACTTGCCTACAAAGAAGCCAAGAAAAGAGCGTTGAATATTTTTAACCAATCCTATATCATGAATCTTCTCAAAAAAACCGATGGGAATATCTCAGCCGCTTCGGAAAAAGCGGGGATGGATCGGAGTAATTTCAAAAAAATCATGCGCAAATACCGTGTTGAAAGTGGAAAGTAGATGGAAAAAACCAGAATACTGATTACAGGCAATTGGGCTCAGGGAATAGAGACAATCAAAAACGTGCTCAAGGGGGAACCTTATCGGCTGGAATCGTGCCCCTTTGAGGGGGTCCGGAAAAGTTTCAAGGACACTTCTTTTGATCTTCTTGTTTTGAGCCTGGGAGGGGAAAACCTTCCGTCCGCAACAGCGCAAATCGGGGAACTGAAAAAAATCAACGATGCCCTTCCCATAGTTGTGGTCACTCCCCTCACCTCGTGGGAACCGGCGGTGGCCTTTATGACGGCGGGAGCCTCCGAATATTTTGCCTCCCCCCTCCCGAAGGAAAAATTCAGGGAATCGCTCAGTCATTATATCAAACTGTATCGTCTCACCAAAAAAGTGTTCTTCCTGGACAAACCGGCAGTGACCGGATCCTCTTTTGAGGGAATGCGGGGGCAGAGCGATTCACTGCAGGAAATTGTCCGCGTGGTGTCAGCGGTCGCCAAATCCAATGCCACCGTGTTGATCATGGGAGAATCGGGAACCGGAAAAGAATTGGTGGCCAAGGCGATCCACCGGAGATCCGATCGATCGAATAGTCGCTTTGTCGATTTAAACTGTGGAGCGATCCCGAAGGATCTTCTGGAAAACGAACTTTTTGGCCATGAAAAAGGATCTTTTACGGGCGCCCATGCCCGTTACCAGGGGAGTTTTGAGGCAGCCCATCGCGGGACCCTGTTTTTGGACGAAATCAGCGAGATGGATCCCCTCCTGCAGGTCAAGCTCCTGCGTGTTTTACAGGAACGCAATTTTATGCGGATTGGGGGAACCGAAAAAATCAATGTCGATGTCCGGATCATCGCCGCCACGAACCGGAACCTCCATGAGGAAATCAAGAATGGTCGTTTTCGGGAAGACCTGTTCTACCGCCTGAATGTGGTCAACATCATTGTCCCTCCACTCCGGGAGCGCCGGGAAGACATTCCGCTGATTGCCCAGCATTTTTTGAGTTACTATTCCGCCAAGAACAACCGGATTTTTATCGACTTTGCCAATGACACCATGGAAGCCCTCATCAATTACGACTGGCCGGGAAATGTCAGGGAGCTGGAAAATACGGTTGAAAGATTGGTGGTTCTGCACAATGCGTCGCAGGTAAAGTTCAAGTTTTTGCCCAAGCAGATTCAAAAGGTCAATCGAACCATTACCTATTCGAGAGAACCGGTGGGGAGTTCAACTGAAGAAATGCGCGTTGTACCGCTGGATGAACTGGAACGAAGAGCCATTGAAGTGGCGCTCCTTCAGTACCGGGGGAATATTTCCATTGTCGCCCGCAAGCTTAAAATCGGGCAGGCAACGCTGTACCGAAAGGTGAAGAAATATGGAATACAAGTATGATCGCTAACGTCACAAAAGAAGGAAACAAGGTAATCATCGATTTGTCGGGAACCCTGGATGTGGCACACCAGGCCAAATTCAAGGAGGCTCTCACCAAAGAAATTCCTTCCGACAAACCGCAAGTTGTTCTTAATTTTAAGGGGGTCGATTTTATCGACAGCTCCTGCCTGGGGGCGTTGATTGCCATGACCCGGATGGTCCGCGAAAAAGGGGGGGATGTCAGGCTCGCCTGCCTTAATTCGGAAGTAACCAGTGTGTTTCAAATTACCCGACTGGACAAAATTTTCCCAATTTTTGAAAAGACTGAAGAAGCGGTCAATTCCTTTTAAATGGCCAAAACCCCTTCGTTCACCAAAACTTTTTTCATAACGAGCCAGGAAGAAATCCTCCCCTCATTCCAGAAAATCATTGACCAGGCTATCCGCACATTGCCCAAAAATTTTCTTCCTCCCGTTCTGGTTTCCGACTTAACGACCGCTTTTGCCGAAGGGGCGACCAATGCCATTGTTCACGCGGATGAGATTCGAAAAACAGGGGCAATCAAGTGCCTCTTGAGCTTGAAGTCAAACACCGTCGTCATCAAAATTGTTGATCATGGAAGGGGATTTAATCTGGATCGGGCAAAAATTCCCCGATTCGACAAACTGGAAACCTCCGGCCGGGGATTGTTCATGATCCGTCAACTGGTTGATGGGTTAAGCTATCACCGGTTCAAAAACTGCAATGTCCTGATCATGAAAAGAGAAATTGTGGGAGCCGATCCTGAATCGAGAGCCCTGGATTTGCTCTACGAAATCAGCAACGCCGTTCTGGACGCCTCCGATGTCAAATCGGTCTACAATATTATCCTGGACAAGGCCCTGGAAGTGTTTCATGTGGAAAGAGCTTCCATATTGGTTTTTGATCCACTGATTCAACGCTTGAAGGTTCAAGCGAGCCGGGGAATAACGCCAGCGTTAAGAGAGGCCATCCAGATAAAACCGGGAGAAGGAATTGCCGGATACGTTTTTCGTCATGCCAAACCATGCCTGATTCAGGACATGAGAAAGAACAAAGCGGGATGGGATGAAAAAAAACAGTACAAAAGCCACTCGTTTATTTCGGCTCCCATGATCTTGTCTCCCATGCGTTCAGGGCAGGAGCCGATCGGGGTCATTAATATGACCGACAGATGGGATGGCCGTCCTTTTACACGCCGCGATCTCAAACTCTTGACGACGATCGCCAACCAGGCCAGTGCGTTTCTCTATATCCTTCGCCTCTTGTCGCAAACCAGGGAGGCTGAACTGATCAAACAAGAGCTGGCCATAGCCCATGAAATTCAAAAAAGCTACCTCCCCCGGAGCGCTTTTAAAAAAAAGGGGCTCGATCTGGCCGGTTGGTGCCAAACAGCCCAATCGGTGGGGGGGGATTATTTTGATTTTATCGACAAGGACGATCACAATTTTTATGCGGTCATTGCCGATGTGTCGGGACATAACGTGGCGGCGGCGCTGACCATGGCCAATTTTCGCTCTCATTTGAGAACTCTGCTATTGAGAGAGGAGGATCCTGGAAGAATCCTCACATCATTAAACCGGATTTTGTTTGAGGATTTGAGCCGCTCCGACCAATTCATCTCCATGGTTTTGATTCGCCTGACTGACGGTGGAAAAAAGGGAACTCTGGCCAATGCGGGACATCGCTACCCCCTGGTGATTCGTTCGAACCAAATACGGATGATTGAGGATGGGGGAACCGTCTTGGGGGCTTATCCGGAAGAAAAATTCGAATCGATTTCCTTCCCATTAGACAAAGAAGATGTGTTGTTTTGCTACACCGATGGCCTGACCGAAATGATGAACGAAAAGGGACATCGTTTCGGCATGGAACGGCTGGAGGGGTGGCTTAAAAAAAATTCAGGGGAGGGAGCCCAAAAAATGCTTGATGATTTGAAAAAAGAGCTCCAACATTTTACCAAAGAAGCCCCTTTGTCGGATGATGCCACAGTGGTGGCCATCAGAAAAAAATGACCTCCTATTCCTCAAGCCTTGCAGAAATTGACTCTTTAAAGCCTCGCGGGATCCACAAAGGGTTGTCGCGGGTGGAGGCGGCGTTGCGCCTTTTGGGGAATCCCCACCAGCGCTTTCCTTCCCTTCACATCGCCGGCACGAACGGCAAGGGATCAACCGCCGCGATTGCCGCCGCGATTCTTGGCCGGTCGGGATTTAAAACGGGGCTGACCATCTCTCCCCATGTGATTGACTTTCGCGAAAGGATGCAAATCAACTCGTCGTTTATTCCCAAAGAGGCGGTTTGCGAAATTCATGAGCAGATCAAAAAATTGGCAGGCCATCTTCAGTTAACCTATTTTGAATGGACGATTTTGATGGCGTTTTGCTGGTTTGCCGAATCACGCGTTGATATTGCTGTCATTGAAACCGGCATGGGGGGGAGGTGGGATGCCACCAATGTGGTGATGCCGCTGGTCACTGCCATCACCAACGTGTCGCTCGATCACGAAAATTTTCTGGGAAACCGGCTGGAAGATATTCTGGCCGAGAAAATGCAAATCATAAAACCGGGAGTCCCCTGCTGGACCGGCGTATCGCAAAAACCTCTTCGACAAATTCTGGAAAAGCAGGCCCGTCTGACAAAGGCCCCTCTTTATTTCATCGATCAGTTTTTCAAACAAAATCACGATCAAGGTTTTTCCATTTTTGATTACCGGCTGGTTTGCGGTCTGGCGGGGACCCATCAAAAGAAAAACGCCGCGCTGGCGGTGGCTCTTGTAAAAACTCTCTCGGAAAAAGGATACCGGGTGCTCGATCAAGCCATTGAAGAAGGAGTGGCTCACGTAAAATGGCCGGGGAGGCTGGAGACCTTTTCTACCCGACCGATCGTTGTGCTGGATGGAGCTCACAACCAGGCCGGCGTTCAGGCGTTGGCGGACTATATGGCGGAGCAGAAAAAGAGGACTCATGTTGTTTTTGGAACGTTGAACGACAGGCCGTTTGAGGAGATGGCAAAGACTCTTCTCCCCTTAAGTCTCACTCTAACGCTTGCCTGTTTTGACGGAGGGGACAGAAGTTTCTCTCTTGAAGAATTGAAAAAGAAAGCGAAAAATCTGGGGGGCAACGAACATCCTGTATTGGATGTCACCAAGGAGAATTGGAAAAACTACTTTCAAAAAATCCCCCCTGATGAGACGATATTGGTTTGTGGTTCTCTCTATCTGGTTTCCCAGGTGAGATCATTCATGGAAACCTTATGACACAACTTTTCTTTGTTTCCGCTCTTTTTTTGTTTGTGGGTTTGTTCAAGTCCTCTTATGCCGTTGCCCCCCAGCTCCAACAGGCCATTGACCTGACTTACAACGCCCAGTTCGCGGAGGCGGAGAGTACAGCGAATGCCTATATAGCCGGTCATCCAGCCGATCCGGTCGGTTATATGGTTCGGGGGACTTCTCTGGACTGGAAACAGAAGGTGTTGAATTTGAGAAAATCACTCGATGGGAGAGTTCTGGAAGACTACAAAAAAGCCAACGACATGGCTTTTCACCAGTGGGAAAAGGATCCGGACAATCTGGAAAAAATGGTGAATCTGGGCAACAGCTACATGTATCTTTCCAAGAAATGGCTGGACCAGGGGAAAAAATCGAGGGCAGGGTTGATTTTAAAGAAGTGTCAGAAACATATGAATGAGGCGATCAGCAAAGAGCCGCGGTATTACGAAGCCTACCTGGCCAATGGCCTCTTTAATTTTTACGCGGCCAATATTCCTCCCGGCCTTTCGATAATCGCCAGCATTCTGGGAATTTCAGGCAACGAATCTCTCGGACTCCAACAAATGCAGATAGCCGCCAACAATCCCAACGCCTTGCAAGCCGATGCGTTGTTTGTTTTGACTTATGCCTATGGTCAGACGAAAAAAAATTATTCCATGGCGCAAAAATATCTTGATCAGTTGATAGTCACATATCCCAAGAATCCTTTCTTTCTTCATTTAAAAGGAGAATATGCCTACCGGGCCAATCTCTATGATCAATCCCGGGCCGATTTTGACGCTTTTTTTGCCTTCTGCAATGCTCATGCCGGTGCATGTGCCAAAGTGTATGAGTTTCTGGCCCATTATTTTATTGCAGCCGGCCTGATCAAACAGGGAAACCTGACAGCCGCCGCTCCCCATGTGGCCAAAGCCTGGGAACTGAACGAAAACCAGTTTGAGGACCGGACGGTCAATCTTCATCTCTACAGGGGGCTTGTCTTGAAGGCTGCAGGAAAGAAGGGAGAAGCTTTGGCCGAGTTTAAAAAAGTGGAAAGCCTGCAGGAGAAAAATCCAAAGGCCTGGCAAACGGCCAAAGAAGCCATGAAGGGGTTATAGAACCATGTCCCGATTTTTCTGGATTCCTCTTTTTCTTCTTCTTTCCATCAATGCCTGCGGTACGACTTCTTCTTCGGGGCCCGCAGTTTCAGGAGAAGCGGTGAGTCAGAAGAAAGGAGGAAAACTGTGGCAGTACAAGCGAAAGTTTTTCAATCTCTACTCCGAAAAAACCGACGTCAGAATCGGGGAACATTATATGGAACTCCAGATCAAGGAATTCCAAAAAAAGAAAAAAGGGGTGGATGAACCGCAATATGCCGATCTTAAAAACCGCGTTGAGAAAATTGTTCAAAAAATAGCGGCTGTTTCCGACAAACCGAATCTTCCGTACGAAGTCCATATTTTTAGCGAGCCGGAAATTGCCAATGCCTTTTGCCTCCCCGGAGGAAAGATCGGAATCTTTACCGGTTTGTTCACGAGCGAAAAAGCGTTTGTGGATATCAATAGCGACGACCAGATTGCCGCCGTTATCGGACATGAAGTGGCTCATGCCACTCTTCGGCATGTGACCCGGAGACTCACCACCTATCAGGGAATCAATATCTTTGGAACAGCGGCTAGCATTGGATTGGGGGAGGGGATTGGGGCCAACGCGCAGGATATTTTTGAAAGGGTGTTTTCTTTCGGTCTGAATCTCTACATCCCCAGTTACAGCCGGAAGCATGAAAAAGAGGCCGATCGTGCGGGGTTTTATTATATGAGCAAGGCGGGCTTCGATCCGCGTGCGGCGATTGCCATCTGGAGAAAAGCGGCAGACAAAGGGGGACCGAATTCGAAGAACACCGACTTTTTTGCCAGCCACCCCGCCAGCGGCGAGCGGGCCAAAACACTGGAAGGATGGCTGGATGATGCGTTGACGTTGAGGGAAAATTGAATTTCCAAGGGGGAAAATTGTCCCCACTTTCTTTCTCAAAATGATAAAAGTGTTGGTCTTCTTGACGGTTTAATCCCCCAAAGGGGCGCTCGGTAAATGGGACGAAATAAGAGAATCAGGATTCCAATCAAGGAGTTGTCAGCATAATTGAATTGGGGCATGCTGTTGGCACAAAGATTGCACGTTCATTGAACTGAAAGAGGGGTCGAATGTGTTTATGCGTTTTTTTATTCTATCATTAGGGGTGTTCCTACTGATTTTCGGAATTTTCCAATCAAAAACTTTGGCCCTCTCCATTTCAGAACCTGAAGATTCCACCACAACGACCAACAGTTCGCCGCAAGCCAATGCCGGTGAAGATCAAACAGTAATTCCCAATTCGTCAGTCACTCTGGATGGTTCGGCCAGTTACGATCCGGATGGAGACACACTTACTTATTCCTGGCAGGAGACAACGGCCAGCGGCACCTCCATCAGCAACTCATCCGCAGAAAGCGCCACCTTGACAGCTCCCTCCACGGAGGGGGATTATATCTTTAAACTGTATGTCCGTGATGGAAGAGGAGGATGGGATAGTGATGAAATGACGCTGACGGTCAAAGAAGAGGAAGCGGCGGCGGCGGTGACGGTAACACCTGAAGAGTCAGGAACCAATTTTGAAGGAGGAAGTTGTTCCCTTCATAAGAAACGATATTAAAATTTTTTAGCAACTCTGAAAGGGAGTTGGCCGATACGAGAGTAGGTGGAGATAACATCGCTACGGAGGGAAGAATCAGGCTTGGCCTGTTCTGACCTCGGTAGCTCCCTTCATCGCAAAGCCCCGAAGGGGCGGAGCGGGAAGGTATATAAAAGGAGTCCCCCATGAAAAAAATGTCATTATTTACTTTTATTACTTTAACCTCTTTTGTGCTGCTGGGAATACTAGGAGGCTGTTCCAGCTCCAGTTCCAGCAAGGAGGATGCCGATAGCGACGGCTACTGTACCCGATCGGATGCCTGCAAAAACACAGCCCTCCTCACGGGGGACTGTAACGACAACGACGCCACTATTAATCCGGGCATCACCGAAACCACTGATGATGGAATTGATAATGACTGCGATGGAGAGACCGACGAAGAAGAAAGCTCAGGAAGCGTCAATGTCAATGAAGAAGAAGACCAGAGTACTGATGACGATGGGGACGGTTATACGGAAGAACAAGATGACTGCGATGACGCCAATGCGGCTATTAATCCGGGGGCGACAGAAACTAATGGAGATGGGGTTGACAACAATTGTGATGGGATCGATGGCACAACGACTGATGCCGATGGCGATGGGATCAGTTCTTCAGAAGATTGCAATGATCATGATGCCACCGTGGGGATTGCTTCAACTTATTACCTGGACAGCGATGCTGACGGCTATGGAACCGATTCAGAAGTGGAGGGGAGCTCTACCACCAGCTGTGAAACCTCCCTTTCCGGCTATGCGACAACGAATACCGATTGTGATGACGCCAATGCCAGTGTTAACCCGGGTGCTAATGAGGGTTTTTTCTATGGCAACGGCGACCGCGTCAGTTCCAGCAGTGCCACTCTTTTAAGAGACCGGTTTGAATTCATCCGGGTAGCTTACGCGGCTGATGAGCCGGGTCACGGCGATGACATCGACAATGACTGCGATGGCACTGTTGATGAAGGGGTCTGTGACTGTGAATCAATCGGAATGGAACATGATCATGGCAATTACACCACCACCTCATCGCTTCTCAATCGCTTTGATTTCATCCGGTCAGCTCATGCGGCTACCGGTGGCGAATCAGAAGATGCTAATTACGATGCCGACTGCGCCGCTCAGGTGGACACTTTTAAAAGTCTGGGTTATTTTGACTGTGTGACAAGCAGCAGTGGTTCAACTTCTACCACACCAACTTCATCCAGTGACTCGATTGACAACGGCTACATGTTTTGGCTGGGGCAAAAATTGGACTACGATGGGGAAGTAAACTATGAATACAAGGAATTGACCGCTAAGATTGGAAACCAAAGCAACTCAGCCAGTGGAAATTCAAGAAACATTCAGGCAACAGCGTATGCCAAATTTAACAAATCAGGCGGCTCAACCAGTTATGACTGGGAAACCTGGGTTGCTGCAGTGGCTTTCGACAGTGACACCTTAAAAGTGCAGTCAAAATCAAAAAGCCTCTCCTGCAATAGCGATAGTGATGGATACTGCCAGGATTCTGTGGAATACAGTATCACAAGCGACCTCACCAATTTCAGCGGATGGTCGATGGCCGATATCAAAAGTGGAAACTATGCCTTCTTTGTGGCTCTGAATGGCTTGGTACTCGAACCAAACACATCACAACAATTAGAGGATCTTTATGCCAAAGTCTGGATAGAAAACGATACTACCCATTCGAAGGACTTTGATAATGATACAGGCACGGGGAGTAACGGCATCGACCACTATTCTGCCGACGGAAACTTGAAAGTTAAAGTAGCCATCGATTCAAATGGTGACTCGACTACTTATGATTGGAGCGGTACTGTCTATTTTACAATTGTTGGAGTTGACATTACCAAATGGGGTAGCAAATGGTGGGAATACTCTGAGGGCACCTACAGTTCATCCGGTGACTATACTTCCATGAATAAGACCCTGTCATCAACCCTGGATGGCACGACACAGTACCCTGATTCTTCTTCCAGAATCCTCCCGATCCTCTACTCATGGGGGTGGAACCATAGCACCGGTTTTGAGGTTGACGAACTCCATGCCCGGGCCAAAGTCTATAACTATACTACTTCAAGCCACCAGGCCAATATCCGGGTTTATGGATCGGGTGAGAAAAAGAACAGAAACGATTATTTAAAACCCAACGCAACGCAAGGGTATCTGTTATGGTGTACGAGTGACGATATTTGCAGTGTAGACTATGCTGATACAGGAACCGAATCAGACAGCGGAGGAAGTGATACAGCCAGCATTTCTACAACTGTTCCCTGATAACGGAATAGCTTATAGCCGCGGTATTTTATAATACCGCGGCTTTTGTTTGCACCTCATGAGACAATTTGGATTTTTTGCCCTCCTCCTCTTCATTCCAAGCGGGACTTACTCTGTGGTTCCCCTTTTCTCAGCCGAAAAAATCCGTTCTTTCATCCAATCCTCTTCAACAGGAGGTTACAACATCCATATCCGCGACATGCTCGGAGAAGGCCCGGGGCATTTTGATCCCGACCCCCGTTACCTGCCAGCTGAAATGAACTGCACTACCTGGTTGCAATCGGCCATTGTGGCCGGTTACGCCGCAAACGAGGAAGAAAAACCGGCCATCATGGATAAACTCCGTTACTTTTACGGAATCCCCGGTTATTCCACCCGCAAACATTTTACAGACAACTGGCTCACCCTCGACCCGGCGCCACTCAGGCCGGTTTCCTATGGGAACACCCCCCGCAACACAAAAAAAACAATTCCCGATTATTCTCTTTTCAAACAAAACAAAAATTACACCTGCCCCCTGTGGGAGGAAAAAAACCGGGAAATTACGGTAGACTATCTGACGCCCGATTATTTTTTGAAATTTGTCAAAACGCTTCCTCCCAATCTTTATGTCATCTTTCCGGTTGCATCCGTCGGCTACATTCAGCTTTTTGGCAAAAAGGCGGGCCCCATGGGACTGGTACATGGACTGATTCTGGATGTTCAGGAAAAAAATGGGCAAAAAACGCAAACCATCCACCATGCCTCCATTACCCGCAGAGCGGTTATTTCCAAAGATGTGGAAATCTATGTCACCTCAAAGGCCACAAAAAAATTTCTGGGCTACACCCTCTGGGAGCTCGACCCCGACTGGGATTACAAAGCTCTGCCCGGACCTTCAGCCGATGAATGGAAGCAAATCAATGAATTGTTGGAATGTGAAAAAAAGTTGTGACATGCTACGGTTGCGGGTTTTCCCCCTCAATCTGGGGAGTCATCCCCTCAATTAGGGAGAGGGTCAAAAAATAAAATATAATAATTACAATAACTTGTACTGTTGTTAATGATGGCATATCTCTTGCATAGAATATTAAGATATGGCTCTCTTTAACAAAACAATCAGCAGCTTCACCAAAAAATTGATTATTGCCAATATTGTGACCTATACCGTGGTCATTGCCCTCCAGGTGTTATGAGAATGGGGGCTTTGCCGCTGGTGCCCCTTCATCCCCCCGGTGGCCACTCAAAATCCCCCATCTATGGCCACCTCAAATTCCCCCATCTGAGCACTGACAAATAAAGTGTCGGAAGATTGACAACAGGACGTT
>SBBF01000073.1 GCA_005240075.1 Nitrospira sp. | reverse complement strand
GAAAATTTCGGCCAATTTTTTGAGGCGGAGATCGGGAACAAATACGACCCCCACATTCGGATCAATCGTACAAAAAGGATAATTGGCCGCCTGGGCTCCCGCATTAGTCAGGGCATTGAAGATGGTTGATTTGCCAACGTTGGGAAGACCGACAATGCCGCAGTTGAAGCCCATAGGAATGAAAGAACCTATTTTAGAAAACAATAAGAAGCAAGGAGATCTGCTTTTAGGGTGATATAACGATTCTTCTTTTTTTTGCCTGATTCTTTCATCCCGCATCCATTTGTAGACCGTCGCTACTCGCCACCATTTCTTTTCCTGTTCCGGTTTCTCCCTCAATCACAATCGATAAAGCCGACTCAGCCACCCGATCGACCTGATCGAGAACAGCGAGCATTTTTTTTGACCGGGTTTTCAGGGGGCCCTCTTCAATCCTCTCCTGCCATTTTTCCGGCAAACTCCTGATTTTTTCGCGGGTCACCATCAGACTCAGCCGCGTTTCTTCCAATTCATGGTTAAGAGTTCGCTGGGTCGACCGATAATAATCGAGAAGTTGATGCTGGGTTAAGGCCAGCCCCGCCTGATCGGCGAAAGCTTGAAGAGTGCGGTGCGACAGATACAAGACTCCCAAAATTTTTCCCTTGAAGATGCACCGCCGATCTTCAGGATGTCAGTATCGATCCGACAACAAACCAGGCACTCGTTGTCGCCAACGATGGGACGGATGGTTTTGTCTACGTCATCGACTTGGATGACGGATCATTTGAATCAACCATCACCCTTTCTGGAGCCTCCGGCGCTTTTCGAATCGCGACGAACCCGGCTACCGGTGATTCACTTATTCTGGATCGTAATCATGTGACTGCCATTCATCTCACAAGCGGCGGCGTTATAAATTCCACGACAGTGATTACCGATTCATCGGATTTGGCGGCGGGGATCAATGATGATTATATGATCATTGTTCATACCAATCCGACGCCTGCCCTTTCTTATTTTGATTTGAATGTCGATGCGGCTACTGCGATTGGAGACGCGCAATCCGAGGGGGGAGAAGTCCAGCAGAGCGCCCGGCTTGTTTCCATCGACAGCAATGGAACTACCGACTTAGCCGCCGTAGTCAGTTTGATGACGGATGGTTCTTTTCTTTTGACAACTCACATGATCGATCCGGTGGTTCCTTCCGTTACTCAGGATAACGCTATCGCACTCACCGATATTGAAAACCCGGGGGGGCTTGTTCTCTTTAACAATGCGGCTGAAGCATTGGTGACCGATACGGACAATAACCTGGTTTATCGAATTCTTCTGGCGGACGGTTCCATGACGGCGATCGATACAGGCAATTCGCCGCAAGGGCTCGCGGTCGATGAAACAGCTAACGAGGCCTATGTGATTAATAACGAGGATCGAAGTCTGACAACTCTCTCGCTTGCTGACAACCGGGTTATTAACACAACCGATCTGGGACTTGCCCCGACTGAGATAGCGGTTGATAGTGTTGGTTCCTCCATCATCACCGTTAACACGGGAGACGAAACCGTTTCGATTATACAGGAATCGGGCTGGGAGCCAGCTTGGATATTTCGGGCATAGGGTAATGCTTCAGGTTATAGGTTACCAGAGTCAAATCTTCAGCAAGGCAGGTGGCCGCAATAACAGCATCGACAAAGTCAATCATTCGCCCTCGGCTTTTGTATTTTAAAATGTACTGAGCGGCTTGACGGGCTATTGCCTTTGAAACCGGAATCATACGCAATGAATCAAGCAAACGATGGGTGGCCGACTCCTCCCCCGGCTTCATCCCCAGTTCAACTTCCAGCAGGGAAAGGACCGAACAAGCCGGCCAACAGGATGCTTCAAGGTTTTGGATAAAATCAACGGTTTCCTTTTTGCCGCGCAGGCACCAGATGATCACATCAGAATCAAGCAGGGCTTCAGTCCTCATGGAAGTGACGAAGACGGGTGTTTGTTTTGCGGCGCAATTTTTGTAACAACCGATTGACTCCCGATTGATTTTTTAAAGAAGGATGCCTGCCGGCACTCCAAGAACCCGCCGCATTTTTTAAGGCGTGTGAAAACTGGATCCGGGCCAGTTTATCGAGGGTAGCCGCAATGACAAACTGGCTCCGTCGTCCGATTCCGGCAACTTTATCGATTCTCCGCAAGAGAGGCTTGGGAAACAGAATGTGAGTTTTGGCCAGTTCGCTCATAAATCATCCCCATCAATATCCACATCATAACAGATGGGTCTCGATAGTCTCAAGACATATTTTTTACAAATACCTTGCCCATCACGGCCAATAGATAAAAGTCCCATTTTCAGTGTTGTATCGATATTCCTGATTGAGGCCGTTGGGATCAAAAATATATTTTTTGTGGTTACCCATTATCGACAACGTCGTCAAAACAGAGAGGGGAAACGGTCGTATCGCAGTTAATGGGAAAAGGCCCTCCATGTGCGTCTAAAGAGGAAGGATTGGTTCCGGTCGGAGCCGACTCATTAATCGAACTGATTCTCTGCAACGCAATTCCTGAGCGGACAGCTGCAATGATCTGATCACGCGAGGCTTCTTTGGCGGGAGTGATCAGATTGATAATCTTGGGTAAAACCATAATCGATAACATAGATTATTAATTGACTTTTATGCTTATAATTATTTGATATTAAAAGACTCTAACCTCTCACCCACTCGGCAACCCGCTGAAGGGTCACCGGGGCTTGGGATTCAGCCCGGCAGGCATACCAGCAGACATCGCAATC
This sequence comes from Nitrospira sp., assembly GCA_005240075.1. GTDB lineage: Bacteria > UBA10199 > UBA10199 > UBA10199 > SBBF01 > SBBF01. The sequence goes on along the minus strand of SBBF01000073.1, from coordinate 6,510 downwards.
AATATCCCCAAATTTGTCGGGGGAATATTCGGTGTAGTGGGTCACGCGAGGCGTTTCGGAACAGGGTTGAATGTAGCCGTCGGGGGTGACGGTCACCCACCGTTGCCCCGCTTTGCATCCTCCGATTTTTTGATGTTCAAAAAAGATCGGTACATGATCAAAAAAATATTCAGAAGACAGAATATTCCGGTTTTTTTTCTTCAAAAATTTGAGCTCATCAATCACCAAACGGAGCTTTTCTTTTTCTTCCGGCAGAATCACCTCCGTGTCGTTGTCCGCCTTGACAGAAGCATAGGCGGAGAACGAACTCTTGATTCCCTGCGAATAAGTCCAGTTGGCAATATCGATAATCTGATCCAGATTCGAATGCATGATGATCGTGTTGATGACAATATTGTTAAATCCTGTTTTTTTGATTTGAGGAACCAGACTCTTGATGTGATTTGACAAATTGGGAATGCCGCGGACTTTGTCGTGCCGTTCGTCCAGATAATCCATGGAAATAGTCAGCTGATCAAGGCCCGTTTCAATCAACGTTTTTGCTTTCTCCAGCGTCAAGAGCCCCGCATTGGTAATAATGGAAGTGTAAATGGTATGTTGTCTGACCTGGCGAATGATGTCACCAATATCGTTTCTCAACAGGGGTTCCCCCCCATTGATGGAAACCACAATCGGCTTTAACTTTCGAATGACCGGTCCGTAATCGCGAAGACGGGGGCCCGCTTCCATCGTCCAGCAAACGCAAAAGTGACAGGTGGCATTGCACGACTTGATGACTTCCAGATTGACGAGGACAGGACGCCGATTAATCAGGATATCGGCGTAACGAGCCACTCCCCGAAGACGTTGAAAATTCTTGAATTGATCAGTAACGGACATTTTAATGGGGGCCCCGGAGGCCCTTTGCGGTCAAGAAAGCATGCTGATCGAGTCAGCCTGTTCCTTTTTAAATAAACCAAGACGGGAACTCAACAAAACAATCCAGGCAACATTCGATCCCACGGCACAAATCCACAAAATAAGATGTAACTGCCCCAGAAGAGCCAGGGCCAAAAAGAGAAGGGCAAAAAAGTCCCTCTTCAACATGAAGTGAAGGGAAAATTTAAAATTTTTCTGGATTTCCACCAAACTCCCGGAATTGGTGAAACGCACCAGATAATAAAACATCACAAACAGCGCCATCGACAAACCAAAGATCGCCAAAGTCCCCGCCAGCCTGACATGGGGATACCCCAAACGGTCGAGGCCAAGAATCACTCCCATCATGAAGAAAAGATAAGTCGCGTTGTCGCTCAACGTATCGAGCCACTCCCCTCTCTTGGACTGAGTCATTTTGAGTTTTGAAATTTCCCCGTCGCACCCGTCAAGAATAGAGGTTAATTTGAAAAGAAGAGCCCCCAACAAAACAGATCCGTAATTCCCCTGAGCGGCAAACCAGGCTGACAAGATGCCAATGAAGGTCGTGATTCCGGTCATCTGATTGGCTGTGAGCGGGGTTTTGATCAGCCAACGCGTGATGCCAAGGGAGATGTGCCGATTAAAATGGCGTGAAATGGCCCCATCGGTTATTTTACGGCAATTATTCAAAAGATATTTTTCAGCATGAATCAGCGATTTTTTTGTATCGACATCCTGCCAGAAAGCATCTCCGATATCAAACGTTCCCATCTCCCCTTTTTTGGCCAGGAGCTGGATGCCATCAGAGAGCGAAACATTTCCGTCACACGTGGCCTCTTTCAACACAGAAAACAATTCCGGAGAAGCGAGAAACATGCCGGTATCCACCGCGTTATAATATTCCAGATTTTTTCCGATCTTCCTGATCTGGTTTTCTTCAACAACCACCTTGGTGGCATCATCCCAATCAAAGATTTTATCGATTTGTCGATCGATAGCCAACAAGGCTTTGTTCTGACCGAGAGGGGTTTGTCGCAGAGAGGCCAACGTGTTCCAGTCAAATAAATGATCGGACATCAGAAGAACAAAATTTTCCTTTAAATAGGGCTCCGCCGCCAAAACCGAAATCCCATTCGATTTTTTCCACTCTTTGTTTTCAACAAAATCGATTTTGACTCCCAGATTGTCGGATTGAAGAGCTTGTATGATCTTCTCCTTCTGATACCCGACCACAATGACCAACTCGGTAATTCCCCCCTTTTTGGCAGAAAGAACAATCCGTTTAATAAGAGAAAGCCCTGCCACCCGGCGGAGCGGCTTGGGAATATCCCCCTCTCGGCGGGACAAACGACTCCCGTTTCCGGCGGCTATTATCAACCCTTTTTTGACCATAATGACTAAGCTTATTACGAGAAATGCCCCTAAAAGTCAAACAAATAGATCAGTCCATATTTAAAAAAAATATTGTGTTTTCAATTACTTAACTATATAATAACGACTTCAATGATCAAAATTCTTCTTCGAGTTGTTTTTTTTGGTCTGGGGTTAACGCTCCTTTGTTTCCTGATCCAAAAGTTTGGGGCAGAGGAATTGCTGGGGGCCTTAAGGCAGATTGGATGGAAAATCATCTATATTCTGATGATCCCCCCCCTCTGGCTGGCGATTCAAACAGCCGCCTGGAAGCTGACAGTCGCCGAAACGGGGGATCACATCACCTTTGGCCAGCTTTTTAAAATCAAGATGGGGGGGGATGCCTTTAATACTCTCACCCCGCTCGGTTTTATCGGGGGGGACCCGGTCCGCTTTGCCCTCCTTAAACAAAAAATGCCGGGGAGTTTAAGCGCCGCGTCGATTGTGCTCGACCGAACGATGCAAATTCTAGCGGTGGTCACCCTTCTGATCATCAGCCTGATCCCGGCCGCTTTCGTCCTCTCCCTCCCGACTGCCTGGCAAATCCTCTTTCCCATCATGACGGTCGGGATTGCGAGCCTTCTTTATTTTTTCATTCACCACCAGCAAAAGGGATTGTTCGAACGTTTATTTCTGAAACTGCACAAGCTGGGAATTAAAAAAAACAAGATTGAATCACTTCTGGAACATCTCCGCTCAACCGATGAAAGCATCTCCCAGTTTTACCGTCATAACCCCCGTCGTTTTTTGACCGTTTATGCCTGTCACTTCATGGGGCGCGTTTTGGGGGTGGTGGAAATTTTCCTGATCGCATTCCTCCTTAAAATCAACCTTTCCTGGATGGGGGCTCTGTTTATGGCATCGCTGGCTGTTTTGGTCAACATTCTCTTTACTTTCATTCCGGGAAGCATGGGGGTTTTGGAAGGGGCCTATGGGGCGCTGGCCCTGCTGATGGGATTAAGCCCCATTCAGGGGGTGGCCATTCAGGTGGTCCGGAGACTCCGCGCCCTCTTCTGGATTTCGCTGGGGATCAGTTATGTCATATGGGGATATAAACGGCAATGACCCCCTTCATTCAAAAACGATCATTCTTTCTCGATTTAGTCCGTCCTTTTTTCGCGTTCATCAGAAAGCGTTATTCTGCTTATTTTGAAAAAAGCGCCCCTCAACTAGTCGGCCATCCTTACCTGTCTGGAATGATCTCCCGTTTCAACTCGCTCCATGAGGCGATTTTTGTCCCCTACTTCAACAAAGTTCGCGTCGATCCGCACGAAATAGAAAAATTAAAGGAGTTGAGCAAAAACCATACCGTGGTCTACATCATGAAAAACAGGGGACAGCTGGAATACAGTTTTTTTAACCACCTTTTTTTGAAAGAAGGAATTCCGCTCGTCCGATTTGCCAACGGCTGCCGGACAATTTTCTGGCGCCCTTTTCGTGAAATTCGGGATCTCTTGCTGGCCCGCATCAACCGTTACTACGAAAAGGGGGTTTTACCCAACCCGATTCAAAGCGGCTACCTGGAAAAATTGATTTCTCAGGGGGAGAGCGTCCTCTTAAACCTGAAAGTGTCGCGGGAATTTGTCTTCGGGACAAACCAGAAGGCCGTGGCTTTTATTCCCCCTCTCCTGCAGGCGGCGCAAAAAAGCAAAAAACCGGTTCTGCTGGTAACCCAACAGTTTCTCTATGATCGCCGCCCCTCGAAAAGTAAAAAGAGCCTCCTTGATCTCCTTTTTGGCGAAAAAACCAATCCAGGCCCTCTTCGAAAATTGATTCTTTTCCTGATGAGCTACCGCCACAAAGCAACCGTCAAGTTTGGGGAGCCGCTGGATCTCAAGAAATTCATTGAATCAAACAAGAAAGATTCAGGCGTTGAACTGGCCTTCAAGCTCAAAAATGTGTTGGTGAATCGTCTGGAGGTGGAGCAAAAAAGCATCACCGGTCCCCCCCTGAAAGAAAGAGAATATGTTCTGGAAAAAATCATCTCCGATCCCTTTTTTTTGAAAAAACTTGAAGCAATCAGTCAGTCAGAAAAAATCCGTTTTGACATCCTGCAGGAGAAAACAAAAAAAATTTTCCGCGAGATTTCGGCCGATATGAACTACACCTATATCGATCTCTACGACAAACTGATCCATTGGTTGATAAATCGGGTTTACGACGGCCTGGATATTGATACGGCCGGGTTGGCCAAAATCAAGGAAATCGCCGGTTCTCATCCGGTTATTCTGGTCCCTTCGCACAAAAGCCACATCGATTATCTCCTCCTCTCCTCCATCTTTTATAATTACGACTTGACCCTTCCCCATATCTGCGCCGGCATCAACCTGAAATTCTGGCCGGTAGGGGGATTGATGCGGAAGGGGGGAGGATTTTTTATCCGCCGATCCATCCGCGGAAATCAACTCTACAAAATTGTTTTGGAGCACTATCTCAAAGCACTGGTGTCTGAAAAGTTTGCCATTGAATTTTTTATTGAAGGAACCCGGTCAAGAACAGGCAAGCTGTTAAAACCGCGCTCCGGCATTTTGGCCATGCTGATCCAGTCCTATCTGGAAGGGGGGGCCAACGACATCTATTTTGCCCCGATTTCCATCAACTATGAGCGGATACTGGAAGAAAAAAGCTACGCCCAGGAAATTCGAGGGGGAGAGAAAGAAAAAGAAAATGCCGGAGCGCTCATCCGAGCGGGGCAAACCATCCGGAAAAAACAGGGGAGGGTTTCCGTTCAGTTTGCCGATCCTCTCTCGCTCAAAGATTATCTGGAGGAAAAAAACTTGAGAGGGATCGAAGATGCCTCCCAGGCCTTGAGGCAGGAAGTCGATCAATTAGCAAAGCGGCTCACTTATAACATCAATAAAGTGAGTGTTGTCACTTCAACCGGTCTGGTTGGAATGAGCCTCCTGGGCTATCCCCGCCGCGGAATTCCAGAAACAGCTGTTTTTGAAAGATGCTCCCTTCTCAGGAGATATCTCGATTATAAAGGGGTCCGCTTTTCCACGGTTGTGAAACAAAACGAGTTGAGGGCCTGTCAAGAAGCCTTGCTCCGTTTGACCCATGATGGTTTGATCGATGAATATCACGATTTTTCCGAAACTTTCTACGTGATCGAAGAAGCCAACCGGAGCCTGCTCGACTATCATAAGAACACAATCATCCATTTTTTCGTCTCGCTTGTCTGTTTTTTAAAAATTGTCTCTCAACTTCGGGACAAAAAAAACAGGGTTGAGATTTTCCTGGATCAAATAGAAAAAAAATATGAAACCCTCAAATCACTTTTTGCCTTTGAATTCACCTTCAGCGAAAGAGCCCATATTCGGGTCCATTTGGAGAAAGTGATCGGCTTCCTGGAACAGGAAGAACTGCTTGACTATGACCGGGATCGCCAAGCCGTCAGACTCTCTCCCGATTTTCAGCACGACAAGCGGTCTGTTTTTTACGCCGGCCTGCTGGATAATTTTTTTGAGTCCTACCAAATAACCCTCCTGACTCTCAAGCAGTTGGCGGTCAAGCGGATGGAAAGAAAAAAACTGATCGCCTCCATTTTGAGTTACGGAAAAATTCTCTTCTTGAAGGGGGATATTTCTTTTCCAGAATCTCTTTCCAGGTTTAACGTTGAAAACGCTCTTCTGTCGTTCGAGAAAATGGGCTTGATTGAGGTGGATGCCCGGAAACAGGTAACAACCACCGCCGATCCCGAATCGATCGATCAGTGGCTTAAAATTTTGTCTCAGTTCTCTTCTTCGTCACCACCAGAGTCCTCTCCACTTTCATCGTCATCAGCCAAATCGTCATCAGCGGCCACCTGAGCTTCGCATTCCTCCTCACAGTCTGAAGTAATGAAGCTGTCGCAGTCGCAGGGAGCCGCCGATTGGCTGGCCGAAGCATCACTGTCGTCAGTCAGGATACTGTAGGGAGCATCCTCGCCGCAGTTGATGATAAAAGAGACAAAGAACTGATAGGTGACAAAAACAAAAACCCAGGCAAATCGTTTAGTCATCGTCATAAGAAGCACCTTCTTGACCCCCTATCCATTCCCCTTAATCTATTTATCGGCAGGATCAAGAAAAAGTTGCTCTAAAAATCACCTTATTTGAAAAAAAATTTGGATAGGCATAACCCCTTGAGATTATGCGGCTATTGGCGGTGCCGGGGGCTCATCCACCCTGACCTTGATTCCCAGCTGATCCAGTTTTTTCAAAT
>SBBF01000053.1 GCA_005240075.1 Nitrospira sp. | reverse complement strand
GTTCCCCCCCAGAGTTGAAATAAAACAGCCGCCAAAATAACAAATATTCCGGCGACGATGAATTCCAGAAAACGAACGCGTGCTCTCAAGCCTGAAAATAAAAGGACTGCCAGGACAAGAAAATAACCGCCAATAAAATAGGAAGCGCCTCCCACGAGGAAGATCAAAAGATCAGCCAGGTAGGATCCAATAATTCCCCCGGCGTTGGACACTGTTTTGCCCGGCGCATGAGTAAAAAAAGAGGGGTCCAGCGGATTATAGGTCAAAAGGGAGAGGAGAAAAAAAGCCCCCAAACCGAGAAAAAAAATGGCGGTCACTTCCCGCATAAAAAGGGAAGGGGCCTCGGGAGGCTTAACTTTTTTTGGCTTAACAGTCATGACACTCCCTAATCAGCACGACGTCTGATAAATGCGGGGATATCATATTCTTCATCCCCCACATCGGTCATGCCGATTTCGGCCGCAATCTTTTTCAAATCCTGCTCTCCCATAACGGGAAATTCCTTCCCCCGCGAGGGAGAGAAGCGATCGGCACTCGCTTCCGCCATCATCATGCCAACTTCTCTTAAGTTTGTCTCTCTGAGACCGGTCCCCTTGAGGTTCATCTCTTTCAAGGAGGTTTCCCTTAAGTTTGTCTCTCTGAGGCCAGCCTCCTCCCTGTTTCTCTGGTATTCCACCCAGCTTTTAATCCGGGGGAGAGCGGTTCGTTCTTCACTGGTGGAGCGTGTCTCCACTATTTTCTCTTTTTCTTCCCGGTTGAAACCGGTCGCAATAACCGTCACGCGTAAATCATCTTTCATCTTATCATCAATCACAGCGCCAAATATGATGTTGGCCTCTTCGTGGGCTTCCTCCTGAATCAGTTTGGAAGCTTCGTTCACTTCAAAGAGGGTCATGCTGGAAGAACCGGTGATGTTCAACAGAATGCCGCGGGCTCCCGAAATGGAGACATTCTCCAGGAGAGGGGAAGAAATCGCCATTTTGGCCGCTTCCATCGCCCGGTTTTCTCCGCGGGCTGAACCGGTCCCCATCAATGCCATGCCGGTCTCGCTCATCACCGTTTTCACGTCGGCAAAATCAAGATTGATAAGTCCTGGAATGGTGATCAAGTCGGAAATTCCCTTCACCGCCTGAAGCAAAATGTTGTCCGCCATCTTGAACGTGTCGAGAAGAGGAGTCTCTTTCCCCGATACCGTCAGCAGTTTTTCGTTGGGAATCGTAATCAGGGTGTCGACCTCCTGCTTCAAGGATTGAATACCCGCTTCCGCTTTTTGTCTTCTTTTTTTTCCCTCAAACGCAAAAGGCATGGTCACCACACCGACGGTCAAAGCTCCCACTTCCCTGGCAACGCGGGCAATCACGGGAGCGGCCCCCGTTCCGGTTCCCCCTCCCATGCCGGCCGTGATGAAGACCATGTCAGCCCCCGTCAGCGATTCCTGAAGAGTCCGGATATCTTCAAGCGCGGCGTCCCGTCCCACATCGGGATTCGAACCGGCTCCCAATCCCTTGGTAATTTTTGTTCCCAGCTGGATTTTTACCATCGCTTCGTTCGATTGCAGGGCCTGCACGTCGGTATTGGCGACAATAAATTCGACCCCATCCAGTTTGGCGCGGATCATGGTTCTGACAGCATTCCCTCCGCCGCCACCGACGCCAATAACCTTGATGTGAGCTCCTGTTGCCAGATTGTCTTCGAATTCAAACATGGTGATCTCCTTTTGTTTAAAGTTTAAAAAATTTCCACAAACCAATTTTTCATTTTTTCCTTCATCTTGCGGTAAACGCCGTCTTCCGTCATTTTTTCCTTGGAATCGCGGAGATTCCGACTCCCATGCATCACCAGGCCGACCCCGGTCGCATACATCGGACTTTTAACCACATCCACAAGCCCTCCCATCCCGCGGGGGTACCCCCGTCTCACGGGAAAATCAAAAACCTGTTCCGCCAATTCGGGCATTCCCTCAAGGAGGGTCGCTCCTCCGGTTAAAACAACCCCCGATGCAATCACATTTTCATAGCCTGACTTCACCACCTCCTGCCGGATCAGGGAAAAAATTTCTTCCACCCGCGGCTCAATAATCTCGGCCAAAATCTGCCGGGACAGAATACGGGATTTCCGTCCCCCCACCGAGGGAACCTCAATGGTTTCATCCGAATGAACCAGAGAGGAGAGCGCGCATCCATATTTCTGTTTGATCTTTTCCGCTTCCGAAGCGGGCGTTCGCAATCCAACGGCAATATCATTGGTCATGTGGTTCCCTCCCAGCGAAAGAACGGAGGTATAAACCACCGACCCTTCGGAATAGATGATCAAATCGCTTGTCCCCCCCCCAATATCCACCAAAACCACCCCCAGTTCCTTCTCATCGGCCGACAAGGTCGCTTCGCTGGAAGCCAGCGGTTCCAGAACAATATCGTTCACGTTCAGGCCGCATCGGTTGGCGCATTTGACAATATTCTGCGCCGAGGTCAAAGCCGCGGAAATAATATGAACCTTGGCTTCCAGCCGAACTCCCGACATTCCAATCGGCTCCTTGATTCCATCTTGTTCGTCAACAATAAATTCCTGGGGAATCACATGAATCACTTCGCGGTCCATCGGGATCGCCACCGCCTTGGCGGCGTCAATCACCCGCGTCACATCATACTCCGTCACCTCTTCCTTGTTCTTGACCGCCACAATCCCATGACTGTTGATCCCCTTCACATGGTTTCCGGAAATGCCGGCATAAACCGAGGTGATGTCGCAGCCGGCCATCAGTTCGGCTTCTTCAATGGCTTTTTTGATCGATTCAACGGTGGCTTCAATGTTGACCACCACCCCCTTTCTCAAGCCCCTCGAAGGGTGTGAACCAATGCCGATGACATCGATGCCATCGTGAGTGATTTCCCCCACAATGGCGCAGACCTTGGTCGTGCCAATGTCCAACCCCACAATGAGATCTTCTTTTCTTGCCATGTGTCCTCTCCTTTATTTTTTAATGTTTACATTCTTGCAAACACTTTTCCTGCTACATGCAAATCAATACGGCGATAAACAATTCCTGACTCGCTCATCAAACGAGACATTCGTGCCAACTCCTCCCTTCTTCCCTCAAACTCTTCCTTGCCAAAAAAAATCTCTGTCTCTGGTTCTCTTGTAAAAACTGTAAACCCCCGGGCCAGATCGTAATCCAGCCGGGATATCCCCCTCATTCGAATCTCCTCCGAAGCCGTTAGGGCCGTCAAAAAAGAATGAGCCTCCTTTAATTTCATCCGGTAATAGCCGGGAAAACGATCGAGCGCTTCTTTGTCAAATCCGGTAATCAGGGGAAGATCAATTTGTTCTTCCTTTCTCATTTTTCTGAAAATCTCCCCTTCCCGGTTGATCAGATAGGACTCATCCATCTTCAGAATCGCAAAGGGATGATGTTCTTCCACCTGCAAAATTATTCCAGAGGGGAGGTTTCTTTTGACCCGGACATTTTTGACCCAGCTGATCCGTTTGAGGTTCGATTCCACCTTGTGAAGTCTCAGCCCCAGAAGATTGCTCCCCATCTCCAGTCCTGACAGTCTGATGATCGCCTCCTCAGTCAAATGAGGAGTGGGGGCAATAACATTGATCTGACGGAGGCGGAAAAAGTCAGAAAAAACGATCCAATGATAAGCGCCATAAATTCCCCCTCCCAAACCAACAATCAAAAGCAGAAGCCGGATCCAATCGAGTCCGCTTCGGCTCAGTCGGTAGAGTTTCGGGCGCGTTCTGACGCGACGGTTAGATGATAATTTTCTGGTCCAAAACATTTTTTTTGGGCGCGGCGACCGCGCCCTTACAATCCGATTTTCAATCGGGCTGTTTTTAGAATGCCTTCACATAAATCTTCAAACGAAATCCCTTCAGCCAGGGCCGCTTTGGGCAACAGAGAGGTTTCTGTCATTCCGGGAATGGTATTCATTTCCAAAAACCATTGACTGTTCTGATCAATCATAAAATCAGCTCTCACAGCCCCTTCACAATTCAAGAATCGATAGGCTCTTTCGGCTGTTTTCTTTAAATCCAAAGTCAACAAATCGGGAAGATCAGCCGGCACCCGATAGTCGGTCATCCCTTTTGTATACTTGGCCGTATAATCGTAAAAACCGCTTTGAGGCACCACTTCAACCACAGGCAACCCCTTTCCATTGTAAACACCCACGGTTACTTCCCTTCCCTGAATCATCTGCTCGACCAAAACCGTTGAATCGAGAAGAGCCGCTTCCCTGATTCCCTTATGCAATTCCTCCTTTTCAAATACCCGGACAACGCCAATCGAGGACCCTTCGGTGTTCGGCTTCACGATAACCGGAAAAGGAAGATCAAATTTTTTCATCCATTCATCCCAGTCATCGGAATCATGATAAATCCTGAAAGCCGGAGTGTTGATCCCTTTCGGCTCCAGAAATTCTTTCGTTAAGCGCTTGTTGAAACAAAGAGCGCTCGCCTCCAGGGAGGGGCCGGTATAGGGGATTCTCAACCATTCCAGAATCCCCTGAACCGTTCCATCCTCTCCAAACTTTCCATGAAGAGCGACAAAGACAGATTCGGGTTTGATCTCTTTAAGTCTGCCTGCCAGCGATAGGTCGGCATCGATTTCAACAACGTCATACCCCTTTCGTCGAAGAGCGGAGGCCACCGCTCTTCCCGAACGGAGCGAAATCTCCCGTTCCTTCGACAAACCTCCCATGAGAACAGCAATACGCATTTAATCTTCCCCAATAATTCTCACTTCCGGTTCCAACAAAATTCCGGTCATTTCCTTCACCTTATCCCGCGCCAGATTAATCAGCACCAGCACATCACGCGCGATGGCCTTGTTTTCGTTAATAATAAAGTTGGCATGTTTTTCTGAAATCCTCGCCCCACCTATCCTCACATTTTTAAGGCCCGCCTCGTCTATCAATTGACCGGCTGAGGGAATTTTTTCCCCTTTTTTGGCCGGGAGAGGATTTTTAAAGACCGACCCTACATTGGGAAAATGAAGGGGCTGTTTTTCAATCCTCCATTTCTGATAACGCTCCATGCGAGCGGAAATTTCTTCCCTATTCCCTTTTTTGAGCCGGAAAATGCCTGAAAGAATAAAACTGGTCCGGGGAATTTTAAGTTTACGATATTCAAACTCCAGTTTTTCACGTCCCAAACTAATCACCTCTCCCCCTTTTTCAAGAACAGTCAGCGAACGAACCAGATCCTTCATCTCCACCCCGTGCGCGCCGGCATTCATGAAAAGGGCCCCCCCGATCGTTCCTGGAATTCCAACCAGGGGCTCCAACCCTGAAAGAGAATGTTCGCGCGCTGAATGAACAGCCCGGGTAATTTTGACAGCGGACTCTACTTCCAGATCTCCCCAATCGTCCCCCTGATCGACCAGCCGGCATTGGGAAAGAGTTGCCGGAGGCACCACCACCATGCCGCGGATCCCGCCGTCTTTGACCAGCGTATTACTCCCCGATCCCAGATGAGTCACCGGAATCTGCTCCTCTTCGGCCAAACGGATGATTGTTTTTAAGTCTTCCAGATCGACCGGTTTTAAAAAAATGTCGGCGGGCCCTCCCACCCGCATGCTGGTGTGAGCGTTCATCGGTTCACCGTACAAAACCTCCCCCCGAAATTGCGTGGCGAGACGATCCCGCAAATCATCACTGACCTTGAATTTTCCTTTTTTTGCTTCCCATGCTTTCAGAATTTCATCCTGCCAATTTTGCATGATTCCTTACCCCTAAATTTTTTTTAATCTCATGGCACACTCTTTGCCCATTTTTGTGATATCTCCCGCTCCCAAAGATACCAATACATCGCCTGGCTGGATTCGTTTGACCACATCGTCAACAATCTTCGAATGACGGGGAACATACTCTACCGATTCTCCCCTCTGCGGCTTCATCGCTTCCACCAGTTTGATCGAGCTCACCCCGTCAATGGGGGGTTCTCCCGCCGGATAAATATCGGTCAACAAAACCAGATCAGCGGAATCAAAAGAGGCGGCCAAATCAAGAAAAAGGTCTCGCGTCCGGGTAAAACGATGCGGTTGAAAAAAACAGACTATTCTTTTGCCCGGATAAACTTCACGAATGGCTGTCAGGGTTGCCTTGATCTCCTCCGGGTGATGGCCATAGTCGTCAATGACCAGATAATTTTCCGTTTCAAGCAGAAGGTCGCATCGCCGTTCGATTCCGGTGAATTTTTTCAATGCCGTTCTGGCTTTGGAAAAAGGGATCCCCAACTCGTCCCCGACCGCAATCGCCGCCAGTGAATTCAAAACATTGTGACGCCCCGGCATATTCAAGACCACTTCTCCCCTCTCCTTTCCATGGACAGAAAGATCGTAGCCAACACGGTTTCCACAAAACCGGATGTTTTTCGCCATATAAACCGCTTTTTCGGAAAATCCGTAGGTCACCACCCGCTTTTCAATCCGGCCAACCAGCTCGGAAACCACAGGATGTTCCACACAACAAACCACCAATCCGTAAAAAGGAACTTTTTGCGCAAACGTCCGATAGGCCTCCTTGACTCTTTCAAAATCCTGATAGTAGTCCATGTGCTCCCGATCGATGTTGGTGATAACCGCAATGACCGGGGAGAGTTTTAAAAAAGAACCGTCCGATTCGTCCGCCTCCGCCACCATAAAATCCCCCTTCCCCAAGCGGGCATTGGACCGTAAACTGTTGACCCGCCCTCCAATAATGAGCGTCGGATCGAGCCCCCCTTCATTAAGCACCGAGGCAACCAGGGAGGTGGTAGTTGTTTTTCCATGAGTTCCAGAAATTGCCACCCCAAAGGGGGAAAACCGCATCAGTTCGGCGAGCATTTCAGCTCTTTGAATAACCGGAAGCCCTTTTTTTTTCGCCTCAACAACTTCCGGATTATCGCTGTTGATTGCCGAGCTCGTCACCACCACTTCCGCATCGGCAAGGTTGGCTCCCCTGTGGCCATAATAAATTTTGGCTCCTTTTTTCCGAAGACGACGGATAATGGGGGAAGATTTAAGATCAGAACCTGAAATAGGATATTTGAGATTCAATAGCACTTCGGCTATTCCACTCATGCCAATTCCCCCTATTCCTACCAGATGAATTTTATGTTTTTTATACATGCACATCGGGGGCTTTACCTCCGGCGCCCCCGCACCCCCCGTGGATTCGCTCGGACTGGTAAAGCCAGATCCTCGCTCATTATCCTGCCATTAACGCATCTACAATATCCTTGGCTGCGTTCGGTCTTGCCAATTCTTTTCCCTTCTCCCCCATGTCCGATAAATGATGCGGGTCGGACAAAAGAATCGAAACCGTCTTCAACAATGTGTCTTCGTTCAATTCCCGCTGGTCAATCAAACAGGCAGCTCCTCTTTTGACAAGCACTTCCGCATTTTTTCTTTGATGATCATCGGCCGCATGGGGATACGGAATGAGAATGGAAGGGAGCCCCCACAAAGCGAGTTCCGTCACTGTTCCTGCCCCCGCCCGGGCGATAACCAGACAGACTTCGGCGTAGTATTTTTCCAAATCGGGAATAAACGCCAGAACCGTCGATTCAACCCCCTGTCTTTCCATTTCACTCTGAACCCAGCTCGCGTCACTCGCGCCTGTTTGATGAACAATTTTCAAAAAAGGAAACGCCTTTTTAATCCTTCGCGCGCAGGCTGTAAACACTTCATTGATTCGGTGAGCCCCCTGCGATCCTCCGCAAACCAGCAGAGTATGGCACTCGTCATTCTTTCTCCCATCTGGCAGTCTCTTTTTAATAACCGGGTTTCCAACAACATGAACCTTGGAGGGGTCAAAAAAAGTTTTTGCCTCTCCAAAAGCCAGAAAAACTTTTTTGACCCACCGCCCCAAAATCCGGTTGGTGAAACCAGGATGAGTGTTTTGATCGATCAGGGATGAATTTATTTTCTTGAAACAGGCGGCCAATACCATCGGCCCCGAGGCGTAGCCGCCGATTCCCAAAACATAATCAGGCTTCTCCTGATCCAAAATCCGGCAACATCTGACAAAAGCCAGCGGCAAACCGATCAACGTTCTTGTTTTTTCAAATAAACTCCCCCCTTTCAAAAGAGAAGTTTTGACCAATATCAACCGAAACCCATTTGGGGGAACAAGATCTTTCTCCAAACCGCGGGGGGAGCCGACAAAAAGCACTTCCCCTCCCCGCGCTTGCCATTCTTCGGCAATGGCGATGCCTGGAAAAAGATGTCCTCCTGTGCCCCCTCCCGCAATCATTAATTTCATTAAACGTCTTCCCCCGCGTCCGACGAAATGTTCAGCAAGATTCCGACAGCCATCAAACTGGTAATCAACGAACTCCCTCCGTAACTGATAAAGGGGAGCGCCAAACCTTTTGTCGGCAACAACCCCATCACCACCCCCATGTTGAAAAAAGCCTGAACTCCAATGAGGCTGGTGATTCCAAAAGCGAGATACATTCCAAACATGTCCCTCGTTTTAAGGGCGATCAAAAATCCGCGAAAAATAAAAAAGGTGAAAAGCGCGATCACGCTCAAAACCCCCAAAAGTCCCAGCTCTTCCCCCAGAACCGAAAAAATAAAATCGGTATGCGCCTCCGGAAGGTAAAAAAGTTTTTGTTTCCCTTCCCCCAAACCCACCCCTGTCAGTCCCCCCGATTGAAAGGCTACAAATGACTGAATAATCTGGAATCCCGATCCGAGGGGATTGCTCCAGGGATCAAGAAAGGTGAAAATCCGCTTCCTCCGAAAATCGACGGAAAAAATCAGAAAATAAAGGGCGGGGATGCTCGCCAGAGTTCCCCCCAGAAGGTAGGCCGGTTTTGTTCCGGCAACAAACAGCATCAAAAAAACAAGGATCGCAATAATCAAAGCCCCGCCCAGATCCTTCTGCGCCAGAATTAGAACAATATAGAGGCCCGATAAAATCACCACCGGCAAAAATCCCTTTCCGAAATTGCGGATTTTCTCCCCCTTCTTGGCCAGGGCATAAGCAGAAAAAATGACAATCACCAGTTTGGCCATCTCTGATGGCTGGAGAGAGAGGGGACCGATTCTCAACCATCGATGGACCTCATTCGACTTTCCCCCTTCCCCAAAAAGAAGGGTGACAACCAGCAGACCCAATGACAGAAAAAAAAGGGGGTAAATCCATTTCCAATACAAGCGGTAGGGAATCTTTTTGGCGACAAAAAGCAGGATCAATCCCAACACAACAAAAAAAATCTCTTTTTTCA
The DNA here is from genome assembly GCA_005240075.1 of Nitrospira sp. Taxonomy (GTDB): domain Bacteria; phylum UBA10199; class UBA10199; order UBA10199; family SBBF01; genus SBBF01. Next base: position 5,659 of record SBBF01000053.1, on the reverse strand, counting down.
AAAAATAGTAGGTATCGTGGTAACTCTGTCTGGCTAAAACGGCGCTGCTGGAAAAAACCATGACGATGCCGATAAAAACCAGAAGCAAGGTGACAAAGAGCAGGGAAACATCAAAAACCCGATGGGGTTTTGCTTTCACTTCCTCCTTCCTTAAACCTTCTATTTTCCGTAATGAGAAGCCCATTTTTGAAAATCCAACCCTCTTTCAGCATAGTTTTTGTACTGATCAAAACTGGAACAGGCAGGGGACAAGAGAACCAGATCTCCCTCTTCCCCGATTTCATAGCTGAGCTTGACCGCCTCTCTCATGTCTTGAACCTGATAGACCGGCTTGATGGAGGATAGCGACGAGCAAATCTTTTCGCGTGCCTCCCCCAGGACAATCACCCCTTTGGTTTTCTCGCGAATGAGCGGCTTCAAGGGAGCATAGTCCCCCCCCTTGTCGCGCCCCCCCAAAATCAGAATGACATTTTTTTCAAAGGAGGCCAGAGACATCACCACCGCTCCCACATTGGTCCCCTTGGAATCGTCATAAAAAGTGATCCCTTTCCAGACCCCGATTTTTTGAACCCGGTGTGGCAACGTGTGAAAGTCAGACAACTGTTTTCGAATGATATCCGGTCTGACCCCTACAAGATGTACCGTCAGCAGGGAAGCCAGCATGTTTTCCTGATTGTGCAAACCGCTCAAAGAACATTCGTTCAATGAATAAGAAGTTTCCTCACCGCGAATCCGGATGACCATTTTTTCCCGGTCGACAAATCCCCCTTCCGGAAACTTGTTGACGAGGCTGAAAGGAATTTTTTGACAGGGAGCTTTGTTTGCCATTTTTAGGCAGAAGGGATCATCGGCATTATAGACAAAACAATCATCTCTCCTTTGGTTTTCAAAAATCCTCTCCTTGGCCGATGCATACTCTTCCATGGATGCATAACGCTCTAAATGGTCCGGTGTCACATTCAAGACAACCGAAATACGGGGATGAAATGTTTCGATTGTCTCCAACTGATAACTGCTGACCTCGACTACATAGTAATCCTTCGGGGGTTCCGCCAACGCCGTAATCAAAGGGGAACCGATGTTTCCCTTGAGAGCAGAATTAAAACCTCCCGCTGACAGTATCGATTGAATCAGCGATACGGTTGTCGATTTCCCATTCGTCCCCGTCACCGCCAAAATCGATCCTTTAAGCTGTCGGGAAGCCCATTCCAATTCACCCAGAATTGGAATTTCTTTCCGCCTCGCTTCATCGACCCACCCGCGGGTCAACGGAACCCCGGGACTGACAAAAAAACCTCGGCACGCATTAAAACAAGTTTCTGGCAGTTCACGAAAATAAAGCTTAAACCTTTTCTGACTAAATTTCTCCTGAGCTCTTTTGAATGCCTCTTCGGACAATTCTTCAAATCCAACAACTTCACAACCGTTGGAAATCAAAAAATCAATGACCGCCGTACCGGTAATTCCCAATCCAACCACAACGTATTTGCCTTGAAGGTTCACCGTAATTTCAATGTCGCCAGCGACAACAACGCCAGCACAAACGAAATAATCCAAAATCGGACAATGATTTTTGGCTCCTTCCATCCTTTCAGTTCAAAATGATGGTGGAGCGGAGCCATTCTGAAAATTCTTTTTCCAGTCAGCTTGAAGGAAACCACTTGTGTGATCACCGAAAGAGTTTCCAAAACAAAAATACCGCCGATCAAAATGAGCAGAAGCTCCTGTTTGGTGATCATCGCCACAAGTCCCAGCAAGCCCCCCAAGGCCAGTGCCCCTACATCCCCCATAAAAATTTCAGCCGGATAGGTGTTAAACCACAAAAACCCGAGTAAGGCTCCCACCACAGCGCCGCAGACAATGGCCACTTCTCCCGCGTCCCTCACATAAGGGAGTTGAAGGTAGCCGGCGATCACCGTGTTGCCGACAATATAGATAAATAAACCGTAGGTTAAAAAAGCAGCCATCGCCGGAACAGAAACCAGTCCATCCAGTCCATCGGTGAGATTAACGGCATTGGCTGTGCCGGCAATGACGAGAATACTCAAAATCAGATACCAGAAGGAAATATCGGGTTGAATCTGTTTGAAAAAAGGAACATGCAGTTTGGTCTCCAATCCCAGATGCCCGTACATCCAGAGGGAGGCAATCAGACAAATCACAACTTCCAGAACGATTTTGTAGCGGCCTGGAAAACCATGGGGGTCTTTTCGAATGACTTTGCGGTAGTCATCCACCAGCCCCACCAGCCCCATCGAAACAAAAACAAAGAGGCAGATCCAGATATAAGAGTTGGTCAGATTCCCCCACAACAAGATCGCCAAAAGAACCGCTCCCACCACAAGAACTCCCCCCATGGTGGGGGTCCCTTTTTTGCTCATGTGCGATTCCGGGCCATCGGCGCGAATCGTTTGTGCAAATTGCTTTTTTTTCAAGAACTGAATCCACCATCGGCCAAGGAAAAAATAAATGGTGAGGGCGGTAAAGAGGCCGGCAAATGTTCGGAACGTAATATATTTAAAAACATTAAGAGGACTGAATTGTTCATGAAGAGGATAGAGTAAATGATAGAGCATTTTTATAATTCAAAATTTAAAACGTAAAATTCAAAGATAAGGTGCCTCAATTTTAAATTTTTAATTTTAAATTTTGAACCAAGTGTTCAACAATCCGTTCCATTCTGGCTCCCCGCGAACCTTTCACCAAAACTACATCCCCTTTTTTCAGGATTTCGTCGAGCCTCTCCTCAAGAGTTTCCAGGCTGTCAAAACCAAATCCAGATCCCTTTTTCTTTTCGTTAAATCCTTGAGCCACCCTGATAGCGTTGCCTCCGTAAGCCAGCAACGTATCGACTCCGCTCTCCGCCGCAAGCTTTCCCAGTTCATGGTGAAGTGTCTTTTCCTGCGCCCCCAATTCAAACATGTCCCCCAAGACCGCGATTTTTCTTTTGTCGGGATGCTTCACATTCAGGTTTTTCAAGGCAACGGTCATGGAAGCCGGATTGGCATTGTAAGCATCGTTGATCACAACAATTCCGTTTGACAGTTTGAATTCCTCTCCCCTCATCCGCTGCACTTTATAATGAGAAAACCCCCTTTGAATTTTCTCCTCCGAAACCCCCAGCAAATTCAAAACGGCATAAGAAGCGAGACCGTTTCTGGCATGATGCTCCCCGACAACGGGAAGATCAAAAACGCTTAGACCTCCCGGGTGTCTTATTCTCATTCGCATCGCGTCAGAAAAATAATCGATTTTTTCCATCCGAATGTCCGCTTTCTTTGAAAAACCAAAAGTGATTTTTTTGGCTTTTGTCCTCATTTTTACAATAAAGGGATCATCCTGATTAACAACCCCCCAGGCTTTGTCATCAAGCCCCTGAAATAATTCCTCCTTCGCTTTGGCCACCCCTTCAAGGCTGTCCAGCTTCTCCAGATGAGCGGGCCCCACGTTGGTGATCAATCCGATGGTGGGACGGGCTATTTCGGTCAAACGGGCAATTTCCCCAAAATCATTCATTCCCATTTCCAGAATGCAAAAGCGCTGTTTTTCTTCCAGATCAAAAAGAGTCAGCGGCAGGCCGATTAAGTTGTTCAAGTTTCCTTCCGTCTTCACAATATCCGCTTCAAGAGAAAGAACGGAGGCCATCATTTCTTTCGTTGATGTTTTGCCGTTGCTCCCTGTAATGGCTACAACCGGCAGAGAAAATTTCTGCCTCCAGCAAAGAGCAATATCCCCCAACGCCCTTAACGTATCCGAAACAATCACAATCGGAATTTTTCCGGCTCCCGCGGGCGCTCCAGAAACCAGAAGAGCGCTGGCCCCTTTGCGAACCGCCTCCTCAACAAAATCGTGGCCGTCAAACCGGGGCCCCTTGAGGGCCACGTAAAAATCCCCCTTTTGAAGACAACGGGTATCGGTAGAAATTTTCGAGACAATGATCTGAAAATTTCCAGAAAGGAGTTTCCCCCCTGTTCCTTTTACAATTTCTTCCAGGCTCAAATTCATTTTGTCCCCATTAATTCCCTTACAATTTTTTGATCCGAAAATGGAAATTTTATGCTTCCGACGATTTGATAATCTTCGTGCCCCTTCCCCGCAATCAGCAGGACATCTCTAGGCCCGCTCATTTCAAGCGCTTTTTGAATGGCCTGTTTTCGATCCGGTTCCACCAGATATCCTCTTTTCTCCCGGAACGGCCGCAAAGAAGCCCGGCGTACTCCGGGCATAATCTGGTTGATAATTCCCTGCGGATCCTCCGTCCGCGGATTATCGCTCGTCACCAGACAAACATCCGACAAAAAAGCCGCCTGATATCCCATTCGGGCTCTCTTCCCTTTGTCGCGGTCCCCTCCACATCCAAAAAGGGTGATGATCCTTTCCGGTTTCAGAGCTCTCAAGGTTTGGAGCACATTCTTCAACGCATCCGGCGTATGGGCATAATCAACAAAAATTTTTCTCCCCCCCGGGTCTTCAATTCTCTCAAGCCTTCCCGGAGCCCCCTGAAAATGGCCGATCCCTTCCTGTATTTGAGGGGCGCTCAGACCCGAATGGAATCCCACTGCTATGCCCGCCATCAGATTCAATAAATTAAACTCACCAACTAAAGGAGATTCCAGGAACAAAGGACCATACGGAGTTCTCACCTCTGCCCGGATCCCCTGAAGGGAGTAAGAAAATTTTCTGGGAAAATAATCCCTGCTTTGTGAAGTCATCCCGTAAGTAGCAAAAGGGAAACTATTTTTTCTGAGTTTTTGAACCAGTTTTTTCCCCCAGGGATCATCCAAGCCAACAAATGCCATTTTGTTTTTTTTGGAACTGTCCTTCAGATGATGAAAAAAAAGTTTCTCTTTGGAGCAGAAATAATTTTCCATCGATCTATGAAAATCGAGATGATCCCGCGTGAGATTGGTGAAAACAGAGGCGTTAAATTGACACCCCTCAACGCGAGAGAGCTCCAATCCATGGGAAGAAACCTCCATGCAGACTTTTTGCACCCCACCGTTGCGCATCCGGGAAAAAATTTCCTGCAAGTCCCGGGATTCGGGGGTCGTGCAAGCCGCGGGAAATTCCGCGCCGCCAAAACGGCAGGCGATGGTCCCGATAAGCCCACTTTTGAAGCCTGCCCTCTGCCAAAGAGTGTCCATCAGATAAGTCAGAGTGGTTTTTCCGTTGGTTCCGGTCACTCCCATCAGATAGAAGTCCCGGGTTGGATGGACAAAAAAGGGGGCAGACAGGCGGGCCAGACTGGCACGAGCCCCTCGAACCCGAATCTGTGTCGCTCTTAACTTGTCAAAGAACTCTCCCTCAATGACCAGCGTCGTCGCTCCTTTTGCGACCGCCTGAGGAATAAAATTTCGTCCGTCCGTCTTTTGGCCTGGAATCGCAACAAACATCCATCCTGGCTTAACTTCGTTTGAGTTGTAAGCAATGCCGGCAACATCAATATCGGTTGATCCTCTAATTTGAAAGTCGGTTAACGACGTCAGCAATTCTGCCAGTTTCATGAACCCATTTTTATCTTCTTCCTTCCATGAATGCAAAACATTCTCGATCCCAATTGTAGGGGCGAATCCCTGTGGTCGCCCGATAATTTGTGGGCAGACACAGGGGTCTGCCCCTACAGGTTGCCCTGCCTCGCCAACCTTGTTTCAGCCACCGG
>SBBF01000050.1 GCA_005240075.1 Nitrospira sp. | reverse complement strand
GTGGATGAGCCCCCGGCACCGCCAATAGCCGCATAATCTCAAGGGGTTATGCCTATCCAAACTCTTTTTCAAATAAGTGATTTTTAGAGCAACTTTTTTAAAGATGTGCCGAAAATAGCATAGAGGGAATCTTATGGCAAAACCATTCATTCTTCTGCTCTGTCTGACCGCTTTCGGCATGTTGGGATGCACCGCAACAGAGACAACAGCAACCGATGAGGAATCGGTCAACAATCCCGATAATGAAGAAGAATCGGAAGAACCGAAGGATGATGAAACCAATTCTGATGAAACAGAAGTTCCGGAAGGTAGTCCCAGCGAATCAGAACCAACAGAATCTGATGCGGGCAGTACAGACACAACGGATGTTGAGTCAACTTTGTTTCTGATTCTTCAAACAGCGAAGGGGGAACTTTTTATGCCGGTCATCAAGGAGAAGGATATGTGTATGTTTTTCAATTGCCGATTGTCTCAAGCACTTCATCAACATCGCCAACTTATGTAACAAAGTTTTCTCCTGTTTCGGGATGGACCGATTTATCAGGCCTGGAATATGTGGCAACAGAGGATGTTCTTTACGCGATCTTTGATTCGTACAACACGCTGGTGGCCATGGAAACAGATGGAACCTATCTCGATGAATGGACCCTCCCTGCCGACGGACAGGAGGGGATTGCCCTTAATTCCGACTGTCAGTGGTTTATCGCCGATGATTCCACCGGAAAAGTCTGGCGCACCGAGGCTCCTTGAAAGTTGATTTTATTATTTGGGCCAGGGAATCGATTGTTTCGTATACCCTTGGGGCAAATCAAACAGGGCCGTCTCAGCACTCTTTTTTTCGATCTTGATGACTTCCTGAACAAACGGGGATCCCTCCCCTTCGTAAGATTGCCGTACGGGGATTCCCTTGTCCATCAAGTCCTTCATGATTTTTTGGGAAGAACCAATCTCCTCCCCCATTTCTCCCGCCATTTGGGACAAAAAATCGGCCATCGATTCAAAAGCTTTCAAATCCTCGCGGGTCACCTCCAACTGCCTCCAACCGACAACGCAGAGGGTCTGGTCTTTTTTTCATGGCCTTCTTTTATGTGTTTTAAATATTTTTGTCATGTGATAAAAACAAATACAAATAAAATCATGTATCATCGTTTATTTGGTTTATTTATCTTTTTTGCCCCCCTCCTCTTTTCTTCTTTATCCCTTTCAGCAGAAGAAAGGAAGGATAAAGCCACCGAGGTCCATGCGGGAATTTACGTCAGCCGGATTTATGGAGTGAACCTCAAGGAAAACCAGTTTTCAGCCGACTTTTACCTCTGGTTCAGGTGGAAAAAAGCAGATTTAAAACCGTACGAAACCTGTGAAGTGGTCAACGGGCATATCGAATCGAAAGAACTGATCTATGAAGATCATCTGGACGATTCTTACTACACGGTATCCCGAGTCTCAGCCACCCTCACCAAATTTTGGGATGTCAGCCGTTTTCCACTGGACAACCATGTCATGACGATCGAAATCGAAGACAGTCAGGACGAAGATTTTAAACAGGTCTATCTGGCCGATAGGGACAACTCGAAGTACGATCCCCAGGTCCAGGTCCCCGGCTGGGAGATTAAAAAAGGGGAAGCCCAAGTCGTTTCCCACAGCTACACCACAAACTACGGCGATATCACTCTCCCCACCAACAACGCCTCTTCCTATTCCCGATTTATTTATTCTCTGTTGATCGAGCGTCCAGGCTATGAGTATTTCCTCAAAATGTTTTTGAGCGTTTTTGTGGCCACCCTGATCTCCTTTCTTTCCTTTCTGATCCGCCCCACCGACCTCGATCCCCGTTTTGGATTGGGAATCGGGGCGATTTTCGCGGCCGTGGCCAGCCAGTATGTCGTCTCCTCATCGCTTCCTGAAACAAATGTAATGACGCTGGCCGATAAACTGCATATCCTGGCTATTATCCATATTTTTGTCTCGCTGTTTGAATCGACGATGTCATTGGGAATGTTTTACAAGGGAAAGGAAAAATTGTCTCAAGCCATGGATCGGATGTCCTTGATCCTTTGTCTGATAACCTATTTGGCTGGAAACTTTTTTATCATCTATGACTGAAACAAAGAAAAAAATCATGATTGTGGAGGATGAGTTTTTTTTGGCTGAAACCATCAAAACCCGTCTTGAATTTTTGGGCTTCAAGGTGGAGACCGCTGAAAATGGAGAGTTGGCCCTGGAGGCCCTTCGCAAGTCCCCCGTTGACCTGATCCTGATGGACATCATGATGCCGGTCATGGATGGATTCGAGACAACCCGTCAAATCAAATCGGATCCCGCACTAAAAAATATTCCCGTGATTTTCGTTACCGCCAGGGCGCAAACCTCTGATCGCGAAAAAGGGAAGTTGGCTGGAGGGGATGATTATATTTCAAAACCTTTTGAGTGGGATAAATTAACCCAGATCATCCATCAATGGCTGACCAAATCGTCATGAGAAGCCTGTGGGGGGGATTGTTTTGTGTTCTTCTCTTCTTTGCAAAGACCTTTCCTCTCCAGGCTGAGTCGATCCAAACAAGATTCCTGGTCTATTACGGACAAAAGATTTCTTCGGACCATTTGAAAAATGTCGACATCGCCATTTTGGATCCGGACAGCATGGATCCTCGCCCCCTCCAGAACGGCCGCACCCGATTTTACGGCTATATCAGTGTGGGAGAAGCTGAAGAATACCGATTTTACTGGCCGATCGTCTCCCAAAAAAAGATGACTCTTGAGCCCAATCCGAACTGGCCGGGGGCCCATCTGGTCGATATTCGCTCCCAGGAATGGCAGGATATTTTATTAAACCGCGTGATCCCCCGGATCCTCGATAAGGGATATGACGGTTTGTTTCTGGACACAATTGACGTGCCGATCATGCTTGAAGAGACAGATCCTGAAAAATATGCCGATTCGGTCCACTCTCTGGTGACGTTTGTCCGTTCCCTCAAGCAAAAATATCCCCAAGCCGGCATCATCCCCAATAATGGACTGGCAGTGCTGGATCAGATAGCCCCTTTGATTGATGGAATCGTCGTTGAAGATCTTTACACCCGCTACGATTTCAGAAACAAAAAAAGCATTCAGACGCCACAAAAAGAGACTTCTTACAAAGAAATTTTTCTCGATCGTTTCCTCAAAGAACATTCCAAACCGGTTTTAAATATCCTGTACGAAAAATCCCCGAACACAAAATTGGCTCTTGATGGCATCCATCGATCAGAATCCAGGGGTTATTCGTGGTATCTGACAACCGTCGACCTGATGAATTGGGGAACTTTTCTTTCAGAAAAATCAGACACATCCATGAAACGAAAAATTTTAAGCCTTTACGATCAGCGCGTTTATCCCGACCCCTTTCATTCCCGAATCCATCAGATCGCAGAAATGCCCTTGAACCATCTCGGAATGGAAGTTGTTCATCGGCCTATCCAGGATCCTTATCCCACGCTTGATGACATGAAGGAGTTTCGGGGAATCCTGACCTGGTTTGACGACAAAGACGCCATCACCGAGCCAGTGTCTTACTGCAACTGGCTTGCTCAACAAATGAACGAGGGGCGAAAAGTTGTCATTCTGGAGAATCCCGGTTTTTTTATCCCTGAAAAGGAAAACCCTCCCCCCGCTTGCCGGGAGATGTTTAGAACAATGGGGGTTGAATACAGGGGAGGATATACCAAGAACCCCTACTTTATGGAGATGGTCTCAAAAGATCCAAAAATGGTTGAGTTTGAACGACCACTCGATTTGACGGAAGAACTCCAGATGAGCCTCTATCATCTGATCGATCCCAAAGGGCGTTCCTACCTTCAGATCAGAAGACAGGATATGGACGAGGAAAAACCCTCGGACCTTGTCTGGACAACTCCTGCGGGGGGGGGTGCCCATGCCTCTTTTGTCACTTATCAAAACAGGGAACTTGAAAAAGTTCACTGGAGATTAAACCCTTTCCTGTTTTTTGAAAAAGCGTTTGGTCTGGAAGGACTCCCCCGGCCGGATGTCACCACGCGCAACGGAAGGCGCGTCTTTTTCAGTCAGGTCGACGGCGACGGGATTTTCAACATCTCCCACATCGATCAAAAGACCTTTTCCGGAGAAATTATTCTTCGCGAGATTTTTGAAAAAATGCCCTCCCTCCCAATCACCGCTTCGCTCATTACCGGCTACTTTGATTACACCGAATATCAAAGCGAGCGGGTTAAAAAACTCTATCAGGCCATCTTTTCCCTCAAAAACATCGAGCCGGCTTCTCACGGCTACGCCCATCCTCTCATCTGGCAAAAAGGGAAACTCGCTCTCAATATTTCCGGCTACGATTTTTCGGCTGAAAAAGAAATTAACGGCTCGGTCAGCCTGATGAATTCACTTCTCGAATCATTAAGAATCCCCAAACAAACCTCTCTTTTCCTCTGGACGGGAGACGGCATTCCTTCTGCCGATCAACTCTCTTTGGCCGCACAGAACAACCAGATCAACTTGAATGGAGGGGGGGGGCGATTCGACCGGCTTAAAAACAGCTACGCTTACCTCTTTCCGATTGGAATCAAAAAAGGGGAGAATCGTCAGATTTACACAGCTCTCGCCAACGAAAATGATTTTACCAATCTCTGGAAGGGGCCCTATTATGGTTTTGAAGAGGTCATCGAGACTTTCAAGAACACCGAAACCCCCCGGCGAATCAAGCCGATTAATATTTACTATCATTATTACAGCGGCGAGCGGCTTGCTTCGTTGAAGGCGCTCAAAAAAGCTTACGACTATGCTCTATCGCAGGAAATTTTTCCCCTTTTCGCTTCAGAATACACCATGATGGCCCAGGATTATTTTGAAACCCAAATCGAGACGATCTCTCCCAACGGATGGAGGATTTCCCATAACGGTTCATTGAAAACCATCCGCTTTGACTCCAATCCTCTCAATGTTGACATGAATCAATCAAAAGGAGTCTTGGGCTTTCGCCACATCCAGGGAAATCTTTATGTTTCCTTGGATAATTCGCCGATTCATGATATATATTTGACTTCCTCAAAACCAAAAAAACCTTTTTTGATCAGCGCCAGTTTTGAGGTGGCAGATTTTTCCGCCGATTCAAAAAAGATTTTCTTCAAAAAAAAGGGATGGGGAACAAGCGAAATAGTAATGGGAGGATTGACTCCCAGAAGAAAATACAGGGTGATGAGCGGGGCTAAGGGAATGGGGATTGAGGCTTTTGAAGCTCAAAGCGACAGTCAGGGAATTTTGAAAGTTCCGTTCGCACAGATAGAGGGAGAAGGGGAAACGTCCGAAGTAACCATGGAGGTTGATTCTCTCTGAATCTTTCAAAAATAAAAACGGGAAGTTTTTTTGCTGTCTTGTTTCTTCTGGGATGGTTCCTTTATCCCCGCGAACTTTTTTTGGGTTTTATTTACGAAGGAACTTCCTCCCTGGAGCAGTCCCAAAAATATTACGAAACTTTTCTGACACGGCATTCTTCCAACCGCTTCGCAACTTTAAGGCTCGCACATGTTTTTGAACGGATGGGAGAACCTCATCGGGCGACTCCTCTTCTGGAAAATTTGAGACGAGCCCGCCCGAAGGATTGGAAGACTGCCAAAGCGTTGCTGGATCATTTGCGGAATTTGAACGACGAAGAAAAACTGTTTCGGACAGAGCTTGAAGTCGCGCGCCAGTTCTCCCTCATCCAGCGTTTTCCAAAGGCAAAAATCAGAAACCTCCTGCTGGAAGCCTATCAGTACGCCCGATGGATGCAAAAAAACGATGAGGCTTATGCGATACTGGAATTGCTGGCTCCCCTTTCCCCCAAGCCGGACGAATACGAATACCTGATGGAAATGATCCATCTGGGGTACAAGCAGACAGACAAGATCATTGCCCTCATGAAACAGCGCCTCCAAAAAGACCCCCAGGATTTTCTCACCCGCGAAGACGTGATCGCCATCCTTATCCTCGAAAAAAAATACCAGGAAGCCTCCGGGCTGATTGACGAGGGAGTCGCCCTTTTTCCTGAAAAACCGTCATTCTACCAGTTGAGGCTCACCCTTCATCAAAAACAAAACGACAAAATGGCCATGCTGAAAGATCTGGTCCCACTCATCAGTCTGTCCGGATTATCGGCCGATCAAAGGCTTGGTTTTGAAAAGCAGATGGCCTCACTCTACCTGGAAACAGGCCTGCAAAAAGAGGCGCTGGTTCTCTACCGGGGCTTTTTGGATCGCGACCGATCCGACGCCCAGAACTGGAAGGATCTGATCAACGCCCTTCTGGATTGCAGGCGCTTTGATGAGGCCACAGCTACTTTTCAGGAATACCTCGTCTATTTTCCGGGCGATCTGGAAATGGAAAAAGAGCTGGCTGATCTTCTTCTCTACGAAATAAAAGATTACTCCCCCCTTTCTTTTTATTTAAGCCACGTTCAAAAAACTTCAAGGGAGTCCTTCGCTTTGGATATCGGTTATGTCCTGATGGAAGAGGTTTCCCCTGCAGTGGCTGAAGGATGGATTCAAAAGATCCTCCCCCTTTTTCCGCGCCATTTTGAAATAGCCGATCTGGCAATGGAAAATTCCATCCGGCAAAAAAAATACCGGCAAGCTCTTGAAACGGCCTTGAACTTTCTAAAAAATGTTCCCCACCATGAAGAGACTACCTTGCGGGCGGCCAATCTGTACAGTCATCTTTTCAACAGAAAAAAAGCAATTGATCTCCTGCAAGAGTTGGCTCACCGCTCTCCCCGAAAATTTTTGACTTTAAGGGAAGCGGGGAAAATGTTGCTTCTGGCAGGAGCCCCCCGGGAGGGAATGGAGATTCTTCATCAGGCGTCCCGGCTCAAAGCCGATGATCCCGAGTTGATGTTCTGGCTGTCGGAATGCTACCAGGCTTTGGATCAGGAAAACCGAGCCAAAAAAACAGCTGAAAAAATCAGGGGTCTGCTGGGAGAACAAAAATCAATCAATCATGAGCTGGAGCGGATTTTGTTGAAATCGTCTGCGCATCTTTCCTTCAGTCAACAGGTGGAAAAAAACTACGACGACGCCCTCAAGCGTTTTCCCCGTTTTTTCGATTTACACTCGGACTATTTTGAAATTCTGGTCGACCATCGCCGGTTTAAAAGGGCCCGACAGGTGCTCGATCATCTCAAAAAAACCTGGCCGGAAGAGATGGCTTCACTAACGGCCATGGAATCACGCCTCTTGTTCAAACAAAGAAAGTGGCAAGCCAATATTCAGCTGCTCACGAAAGCAATTGAAATAGAACCCGAAGCGATCCTCCTCAAAAAAGAACTGGCGGAAACATTCAAAGCGGCCAAAATGGGAAAAAGCGCCTTGGACAAGTTCGAGGAAGTGTATCTGACCTCCGATCATGATCCTCAAATGGCCGTTATGCTGAAGGAACTCCATTCAATTTATGATAACCGGATTGGTAGTCGTTTTCGTTTGACGCAACTGGGAGATGAGACAACCCGGACAGCGGGGCTTTTTTCCAAAAATTATTTGTCGGATCATTGGGGAATAGAGGGAGAATTTTGGGTCGATTTTTTTGATTCTCCTTCCCAAAACAGTCAAGGAGAAGTTGAAAGAGGTTTTGTGGGCGTGTCATCTACTTCTCTTGAAAACTGGAAAGTGGAATCAGGAATCAGTTTTGCAATATCCTCTCTTCGCAAAACCCCCGGTTTTTTTGCCTCCGCTCTTTTTGAGCCGGCGGAGAACTGGTCTTTCTTGAGCCGCTTTGATTATCGCCGGTTGAACCCGGAACTCCCCCAATTTCTGGCGACCGGAAACCTAAGCGACACGGCCCAACTGACAGCCTCCTATCAATGGGGGAAAAGAGCCAGCCTCTCTACCACCTATGAATTTGACAGGCACCTACTCCCCACAGGAGAGAACGCTTTTCAGCATGAGGCAACAGCCGTCTTTTCTTATCTTGTTTCAAAAAAGCCGGATTTTTCATTCGGCTATCAGTTCTCTTTCCTGCATGTTGACGCTCAAAACGATTATCTGGGGATTATCCCCCTCATTGAGGAACAACAAACGCACTATTTAACGGGTCAGCTCAATCATTTTGTTTTCCCCACTCTTTTCTGGGAAGGGGGATTTTTCATCGGGGAGGACACCAGCAGAAATCTTCATTTCTACGAGGGGGATCTGTGGGGATTGAGAACCAGAATGGTCTGGAATATTCTCGACTGGCTTGATATGGAAGCGGGTTACGATTTTGGACGCGAAACGCTGGGGGGAATTTCCGGAGAGAGCCATCTGGTTGATTTGGGTGTTTCCGGCCACTGGGATTGATCACTCGCACGCTAGAGACCGAAGAATCGGGCTTGGCCCGTTCTGAGATTGGAAGCTTCCTTCATGGGCAGCCGTAGGCTGACCGGAAGGTATATATGACGAGTTCACACAAAAAAATACTTCTCATCGACGACGAGATTGACTTTACGGAAGTGGTCTCCACTCTTCTTGGTTTTCATGATTTTGAAGTCAAAGCGGTCAACGATCCCTTGAAGGTGGATCTCCTTCTGGATGAAACCAATTTTGACCTGCTCGTGACCGACTTGATGATGCCGGGACTGAGCGGATTTGACCTGATCGACAAAATCCGTTCCAATCAAAAATTGGCCACAATCCCCATCATCGTTCTGTCGGCCAAAGTCCTGACCAACGAGGAACGCAAATTTCTCCTCCGTCATCAGGTGCAGGTCATGCAAAAACCTTTTGAGCCGACGGGACTTGTGGATCAGATTTGTGGACTGATCGAAGCGCCCGCGGGAGGATGATTCTGTGTTCAAAAAATATCCGGTCATTTATGAATTGCCGATTTTTTATCTTCTGCTGGTCGGCATCAATTTTTTCCTTTTCCCCGAGATCCCCTCCTATTCAGGAATCGATCCCCACCCCTATTGGTTGGGGATTTTTCTGTTCGGTTTTCGTTACGGAATCTCCGAAGGGATCGTCTCCGGACTTCTTTCAGCCTCCCTCTACATGATGCAGATCTGGTACTGGGGAGAACGGTATCTTTTTGAGGATCTGACCTTTTTCATCCTCCCTTCTGCATTCGTCCTGGGGGGAACAATAGCAGGAGTCATCACGGAAAGGTCCCGAAAAAAAATCAGGGAATTAATCCAGTCCCATCTTTTTTTGGATAAACAGGTCAAAAATTGTAACGAGGAATTGGCAATCCAGAAAGAAATCAATACAGCGCTTGAGAAAAAAATAGTCTCCCGCATGGCAACGCTGGTCACTCTGTATGAGGGGGCCCGTCGTCTGGAATCAACCGACAGCGATGTTCTCTATTCGTCTCTTGTCGAGTTCACCGCCAAAACTCTGGGGGCGGATGAGGTGTCTCTGTTTCTGAAAGACACCGATGGCTGGCGGCTCAAAACCTCCTTCGGATTGAAAGAATACCGGCAAAAAATCGATCTTGTGAAATGGAACGAGGGGATTATCGGTTTGTCCGGATCGGGTAATCGGGTGGTCAGCATCCGCGATTTTATCAAAACAGAAGGAGAATTCCCGAAACTGATGGGTGACGCCCTCCTGGCCGGCCCCCTCCATCTGGGAGAAAAAGGGGAAGTCATGGGTGTGGTGGCCATTCAGAGCATCCCGTTCTTGAACTTTAACAGTGCAACCCTCAATCTTTTCAGTTTCCTTTTGACCTGGGGATCGCGGGCGCTGGGGAAGGCCTCGTATATCAGGGAATTGAAAGCCCAGGAAATCATGGATCCCGAGTTTCAGGTTTATTCCAAAAAACATTTTTTAAGCAGACTGGAACAGGAGCTGGCCCGTTCCAGAAAATACTACCTCCCCCTCTCCTTGGCTCTTGTAAAGATTGATGGAATCTCTTCTCCCCTTCGGCACGACGATCAAAAAAGACTCCAATTTTTCCTGAGCCAGACCTTGAAGGCTGCGACCCGGGAGGTTGATGTGATTGGATTGTGGGAAGAGGAACAAATTCCTTTCGCGATTCTTTTTATTACGGCAAGCCCCCCGCAGGCTGACGAGATCAGTCAAAAAATAAGAGAAACGTTCGGCAATTTTGACATCCAACTCCCTCATGAGGATCACCCTCTCTCGATCAGGTTGGGTCTTGGTCATTTTGACCCGGGGATCGGGGCGACATCGCAATTGATCGAGTTGGCTCTGGGCAAACTTTATGAAAAAAAAGGTTAGAAACAATAGCGTCAGATTCGTCTTCATTTGGGTTTTGGCCGGACTTTGTGAAGGACCCTTTTGGGAACTCTTCTTTTGGCCTGAATCTTCCACCTTTAAAAGCCGACCGGAGCTGGCTGTCTCACTTCACGGCTTTGCTGTCCTCCTCATGTTTTTTTCAGAACCCAAAGGGGAAGGATGGCTCCATCCTCTGCGAAAGGGATGTCGGACTTTTGTCTTTTTAACCCTTTTCCTCCCTTCTGTCGGGTGGCTCGCCTCCCTTTTTCTCTATTTTTTCGGCATTCATGCGGTTCCGCCATCGAACGCCCGGGAAGAAGACAACCCTCTTGTCAAAGAAAAAATAGCGACGGTGTTTTCTGAAAAAACAGTCCGTTCCCGAAGGGAACGCTTGTCCACCGAAACGGATATCGCCCCGCTGGCCGACCTCATTCACGGAGAGGTAGATGTCGAAATCAAAAGAAGCGCCATTGAGAATTTGTCCCAAATCCGCAATCCGGAGGCGATAGACCTCCTGCTGGAATTGAGAGCGGATGATTCGGCTGAAATCCGTTTTTACGCCACCTCCGCTCTGACCCGGATTAAAAAAGATTTTGATGAGGAGCTGGATGCCGCCAAAATGGAAATGAAAAAAAATATCTACAAGGTTTCCGCCCGCATCTTCCTCGCCAAAACCTATCTGCATTATGCCCGTTCGCATCTTTTGGACGAGACCACTTCGCAAGCCTACGAACAGGAAGCCCTCTATCATCTCCGCTATGCCGCGACAACCCCCTACGTGAATGAAGACGATTACTGGCTGATGTTTGAAATTTATCAGGCACAGGGAGAATGGTATAAGGCGCTGGATACGCTCGTTACGCTGGAACTGAGGGAAAAATCGGATCGGGCCAGCCTGATTCTGACCCGTTGTGAAACCCTATTTCGCCTGGGAAGATACAGTGAGATTACTCAGGAACTCCAAAAGTTGAAATCAATCAGGGATCTGCCTCCGGACAAACAATCAACCATCGCCTGGTGGGGAATCGTATGAAGCTCTCTCTTCCGGAAATTCGAAAGATGATCGAGGGGCCCAGCGAAGACGCCCGTTTTTCCGCCTGGACAGAACTCTACACCTCCAACGATCCGGAGGTTCTTTGTGAATTGGACCGGATCATCGCCTCCAACGATCCCATTCTGAAAATTCTCCTGATCCGTTTTCTGGGGAGAATTGACGAAGCGCGGGCCGTCTCCCTTCTGGTTCGTTTGCTGGAAGATTCCAATACCGTTGTTGTCGAGGCGGCCAAAAAAGGTTTTGAGCGGAACCGTTTCGACCTGAAATTCAAATTCCTCCTCCCCCTTGTGGAGAGCTCTTCCAAACAGGCGCAGTATTACTCTATTGAACAACTGGCTCTGGGAGGGGTCATGGATGTGCTCGATCTTCTGATTGTTCAACTCTCTCGGGCCGATGAACCCCTGCTCAATCAGATCCTGATGGCATTCAGAATTCTGCCGGAAAAAAGGCTCATTCCCTTAGTCCTCCCCTTTTTCAACCATTCGCGGGAAGAAATACGCTATAAAACAGTCCATGTTCTCGGAGCGGTTTACGAAATGGGGCACACCTCGGCCCGACGTCATCTCCTCAGGGCGCTCAAAGATCCCAGCCCCCGGATTCGGCAAGCCTCACTTTGGTGTCTGCGGCGTCGAAAGTGCTGGCGCGACATCAAATATCTTTTTTCAATCAGCTTGAGAGATCCCGATCCTTTTGTCCGCCAGGAAAGTTTGAGCGAAATGGCCCTCTTTCCCCGTTATCGGGTTATCAGACAATTGGTGAAGATACTGGTTTCCGAAAAAAACAGGAATGTCCTCTTGAAGGGGGAGGGAATCGTGGCCGGCCTCGCGAAAGAAAAGCTGATCCCCGCGTTGAAGAAACTGCTTAAAGGGGGCTCTATCGCCATCCGGAACAGGGCGATGATTCTTCTGGCGGAAAACAGCAAAGAGTCCCCTTTTTTGTATCGATATATTGTCAACCAGCTCAAGAAAACGGAGGATAACAGGGAACAAGTGGTCCTGATCGAAGCATTGGGAATTCTGGAAAACAAAAAAGCCATCCCCCTTCTGGAATCGTATTTGAGCAGAGATCCGCTGATTTCCTATGTCGCCATCACGGCTCTGTTGTCGGTCTGGAAAAAAGACCCGAACATGCCTGCGCTGGACTATCTTCAAAAAAAGGGACTGAACCCCCTCGCTCGGCAGTTGATCTTGAGGGATATCGTCCGCTACCGCCCTGCCTCACTGAATACGCCGGAGATGGAGGATTGTCTGGTTTCCCTGCTTCAGGACGTTCACCTCAATGTCCGTTATCTGGCAACCCAGGCTTTAAGTCTTATACAAAGCCAGAGAGCATTTGAACCGATGGTCATCACCCTTCAGGCGGAATCAGACCCCACAACTTTCAAGCTTTTAAAACAGAGCGTGATCGCCAGCGTGAAACAAAATCCCAAGCTCCTGGTGCAGACCATCACAAAATTCGAGGACGATCAAAAAATCGTCAAAACTCTTTTGGAACTTATGAAGGAGGTGATCCTGGACAAAGAAACAGCTTGTCAGCTTCTTCGCTCTCTTTTTGAACCCCCTTTAAGCCTCTTGGGAACCTCCTTTCATCACGATGCAATGGTATTTGTTCTCAATCATCTTGCCCAAAAAAGAATATCGTTTGATGAGATTCTGGATGTCGTCGAAAAAAGCAGGGAGAGAATTCATTTCATCACATCAATCGCCAAGGCTTATGCCCGTGGCGATTATTTTTCTTCTCATCTTCCTTTCGACCGGCTGAAAAAATGGTTTGATGAGGGATCCTCCGAAGAAAAAGAGGCGTTGATTGAATTGTTCGGAGCCAGTCAACTCAAGGAGGCCCAATCCTGTCTGATTGCGATCAGCCAACAAACGGGAGACGCTTACCGGCAAAAAGTTTCAGGAGCCGTCAATCATCTTTTGGCGGCCGGAGAGGGGGGGAGATGATCGACGTCTGTCTTCTTCTGGAGGGAACTTATCCCTATGTAGCCGGCGGCGTTTCCACCTGGGTGCATCAGCTGGTTTCTGCCATGAAAAACATCAAGTTTGGCATTGTCTATATCGCCCCCTTCTCCGACCCGACCCGTCGGATGAAATATACGCTTCCCCCGCAGGTTCTTTCGCTCAAAGAAGTTTATCTTCATGACTATGATAGGATTAACAGAAGAAAAAGAAGAGCACAGAGAGAGGATTTCGAACTTTTAAGGTTTTTTTATGAACAGGCTTTTTCAGGACATTTTGATCGGTTGAGCGATTTTTTTTCCCTCTTTCGCGGCCCCTCTTCCTGTTTGGACCTGGAAACGGTTTTTGGCTCCAGAGAAATCTGGGACATCCTGACTTATTTTTATCGGAAGGGGGGATTGGAAATTTCTTTTCTTGATTTTTTCTGGACCTGGCGGGGGACCCATCTCCCCATCTACCAGATCCTGACCGCTGACATCCCGCCGGCGAAAGTTTACCACTCGGTATCCACCGGCTACGCCGGTCTTCTGGGAGCGATCGCCAGATCGACGATGGGGGGGAAATTCTTCCTGACCGAACATGGCATCTACACGCATGAGCGCCTTCTTGAAATATCGCAGGCCACCTGGATTTATGAGGAACAAAAAAGAAGCCTGAAGGCTTCACGGGGCATGACTTTTTTCAAAGCCTGGTGGGGCAAACTTTTTGAGCTCTTGAGCAGCATCGCCTACCAGGAGGCCGACCAGATTTTGACCCTGTTTCAGGGGAACAAAACCCGCCAGATATTATTTGGCGCGCCCCCCGAAAAAGTTCATGTGATTCCGAACGGCATTGACCTGGCCTCGTTTGAGGAAATCAAAAGGGAAAAAAAACCAAATCCACAAATTGGATTGATCGGCCGGGTTGTTTCCATCAAGGACATCAAGACCTTTATCCAGTCGGCCCGTCTGGTTTTAAACCGGATTCCCCACGCCCAATTTTATGTGGCGGGGCCGACCGATGAAGAGGAGGATTATTTTGAGGAATGCAAACTGCTGGCAGAAACGCTCCATCTGGAATCTCATCTTGTCTTTACAGGACGGGTCAATCCCAGAGACTACTACTCTTTTCTGGATCTGGTGGTTTTAACCAGCCTCTCAGAAGCCCAACCCTACGTGATTCTGGAGGCCAATATCGTTGGAATTCCCCTAGTAGCGACCGATGTCGGCGCCTGTCGCGAAATGCTGGAGGGAACAACTCTCGAGGACCGGAACCTGGGAGCCAGCGGCCTGATCACGCAGGTGTCCAATCCGGAAGAGACGGCGCAGGCGATCATCCGATTGATTCATGACAAGCCTCTCTACGAAAACATGGCCCGCGCCGGCCAGACCCGCGTCAAGCGATTTTATGATCAGGATGATTTATTGAGCCGGTATATGAATTTGTATGAACAGAATTTGTAGGATAACATTGAAACTAGAAAAGTGAATTGTTCACGCCTGATCCTTTAGCCGAAAACATCCCCCCCCTCACGCTCCTTCGGCCTTAGGAGATTTGTTCCTCTTACGGGGATGCGTCTCCGACGGCAAGAGCGAAAGTATACCCTGATAAATCTTGTTGGCAGAATCTAATGCTGTTTGAAATTCGTCTTTACCGGGCGTTGCTTCATCACCCGGATAACGAAATTCCGAAGCATAGGGCGTAAGCTCGTTCCCTATATCCAGATAAGCGGACAGAGTTTCACTCTTTGGCAAGGCCAGGGTTAAAAGAGAAAGAATATCGTGTGTTTTTTCAAATCGGATATCATGAAATGTTAAAAATCCCTTGATCGCTTTTTCCGCCGCCTGCTGGCAATGATAAATTGCAGTATCAAGAAGAGAACTTTCGGATTCGGAAAGAATTTTGGCCGTATCAAGATCGTGTTTGCCTTTGGAGAGCCAGTTTTTTACCAATTCGATTTTTGCCTTATCCATAAAGGACTTTGCCTTTCTCCAGAACCTGACATTCAAGAGAGGCATAAACATTCTTATACTTGTCAACTTCAGCCTGGGTTCTGACCAAAATATCTTTTGGGAAATTCAAACCCTTGAGACACCGATAGGCGCGCACAGCGCGCTTGGTACGTGTCAATTCACTCTTCTCAACAATGACAAACAAATCCACATCGCTGTGGGACCCTGGTTTCCCCCACGCTTGAGAACCAAACAGGATAATTTTCAGCGGACTGAACTCAGCAACGAGCCTCTGTACCACTTCCCTTGTCATTTCAGGTGTTAAAGTCATAAAAATAAATTCGAAACAACCTCTACAGAACCAGAATATCACAGGAATTTTCCAAGTGCCAAGAACCATTTACAAATAACTCCCCACCCCTCACGCTTGCCCGCCTCTGGAGGGCTCATCTGCCAAAGGCGGATTGCGTAATGCAATCGATCAATTGTACGGGCGACCCGGCGGGTCGCCCGTACGAGGGGACGCCACATGGCAAAATATGCAGGGGATTGTTCTCGTCATCATCCCACCGGGCGGGGTTGTTCGTAATGTATTGGCGGATTTTGAACAAATCATCTTACATCTCTCGACGCCTCGCCCCCAAAATCGGCCATTCTTGCGGCTCCCTCGGCAAAAAGACCATCTGGCTTAGGTCGGGATATTCAGCTCCATCGGAACAAATTTTTGAGATAAAAGAAGTGCACTTTTAAAATTTGGCTGACACGCAGTCATCAGTGATTTGTTATTGGATGCCATTTGTGTTATCAAGAGGGATCGGCTAATCGCCCTGAGCAAAAAAACGTTTGGCATCGATTTTAAAAAACGGGATGAAATAATCAATGCTATGGCAGGTATAGGCTTCAGACTCCAAAGACTCATCACCGGCGAATCGTACAGTGATCTGGTGCGGGCCTATTTTTATTCATCCGTCATCACGTCAGGTCCGATGATCGTCGTCATGGCCGCCCTCGCTGTCATCAACAGGGTCGCCATGGTGAGGCTTTCCATCGAGGAATCCCGGCTTTTTTTAAGTCTTTTGCTCTATGCCTATTCTTTTTCCATGATTGTGGTCAGCCCCATGGTCTATGTGGTCACCCGCTATCTGGCCGACAAATATTACCTGAAAGAAATTGAAACCTTCACCCCGGTTTATCTCTCCACCCTGGAAATTCTCTTTGCCGTTCAAACCCTTCTGTCCGTTTTTTTCCTCTCCCATCTTCAACTCAGTTTAGAGGCCAAAATAGCCCTTTATCTTCTTTATTTGAGTATCAGTGCCATCTGGATGGCAATGATTTTCCTCTCCGCTGCGCAAAGTTATTTGTGGATCGTCATCGCCTTTCTGGGAGGGGGAATTATTGGAACCTTGGCTTCGTACTTTTGGGGGAGATTCCAGGGATTCAACGGTTTTCTCATGGGCTACACCGTCGGTCAATTTGTTACATTTTTTATCCTTACTTTAAGAATTTTCAGGGAATTCGGCTACGAATCGACGGGGGATTACGGCTTTATCCTCTATTTCAAGCGTTATCCCTATCTGATTTTAATCGGCCTCTGTTATTATCTCGGCATCTGGATCGACAAATTTATTTTCTGGTATTCAGACCAGGGGGAAGAGCTGATTCCCCTGATTCACATCGCCCCGAATTATGACACGCCAATGTTTTTCGCCTACTTGACTGTGGTTCCCTCGCTCGCGTTCTTTGTCGTCCAGATGGAAACTTCTTTTATGGGGACTTATCAGGATTATTACAAAACGATCCGACAACGCGCCGGCCTTGACATCATCACCCAAAAAAGAAATGTGATCGTCAGAACTCTCACCAAACATTTCAAAAAATTCGCCCTTTTTCAGGGGATCATCAGCGGGATGGTGATAGCCCTCATCTATCCGATTACGGAAGCCCTTCATATCAACCCGTATCAATTGGGGACTTTCCGGATTGCCATTTTGGGCTCGTTTTTACTGATGGGGCTGGTGATGATCATCAACATTCTTTTTTACTTTGAGTTTCAAAAAGAAATTTTCTGGATTACCCTGATTTATATTGTGACGAATAGCTCTCTAACTTATGCCACGTTGAAATGGGGGAGTTTTGCGTCGTACGGTTTTGGCTACACGCTGGCCGCTTTTGTCAGCGTCGTGATCGGTTTTTATATTATGGATCATCGCTTACACCACCTGAACTATTATACCTTCATGAACCAACCAGTGCTTGTCCCGAAATACAAGTTTGAGGAAGAATCAAAAACCGTCCCTCCGAAGTGGGAGTAGAATCAAAACATAAACCGCCGCATGCTGATATTCAAAAGAAGGGCCCCCCCCATCCAGTTGGTGAGAAGAGACGATCCCCCGTAACTAAAGAAAGGCAAGGGAACGCCCGTTAACGGTATGAGCCCCAAAACCCCCCCCAGATTGATCACCAGGTGCCAGAAAAAAAGAGAAACAATCCCAATGCCGAGAAAAAAACTAAAGCCATCCCCCGATCTCAGCGACACGTTGAGCCCCAAAAGAAGAAAAACAAGATAAGCGGTCAAGAGGGCCGCTCCCCCTATAAAACCCCACTCCTCGGCCAAAACAGGAAAAATAAAATCGGTATGCCGCTCTGGCACAAATTTGAGTTTGTGCGTTTGCCCCTTTAAATATCCTTTTCCCAAAAACCCGCCGGAACCGACCGCAATTTTAGACTGGATCAGATGATAGCCTGCCCCTTTTCGGTCCAGTTCCGGATTCAAAAATGTTTCAATCCTGTTTTTCTGATAGGGAGACAGAAAAAAAAGATGCCCCACCACAGCCACGATCAAGCCGATTCCCGCCACTGTGGCAATCACATGCCACCGAACACCAAAAACCAAAATGAGAGTCAAGGCAATCAGGGCAAAAAAGAAACTGCTCCCCAAATCCCCCTGAAGGATGACCAAAACAGTGGGAAGACTCAAAAGAAAAAAGGAGGGGATCAAATCCAGAAAACCGCCCCCCCATTTGTTTCTTAATGTGGAGAGATGCCGCGAGAGGGCGAAAATGAGTCCCAGCTTCGCGAATTCTGTCGGCTGAAGGGTAAAGGGGCCGAAGGCAATCCAGCTCTGATGACCAGCCACCTTTTTCCCCAGAAAAAGAACAGTCAGAAGCAGAAATAGGGAAAAGCCATAGATGACATAGGCCAAGTGCTGATAGTGACGGTAATGAATGCTGATAATAATAACAAGAGCCAGCAGACCAATGGCCGACCATACAAACTGAGCATGAAAGAGGGCATTCTGACTCTGCAGATCAAAGCTGGATGTGGCGCTTCGAAGATTGATGAGACCGGTAATCGCTAAAAACAGCGTTACTCCCAAGAGAGACCAGTTAAAGTGAGTAATGAGCCTCCGATCAAACATGTTTATTCCCCCAAATAGGCATCAATTTATATACCTTCCCGCTCACTTCGTTCGCGATGAAGGGAGCTCCCGGGCTCAGAACGGGCCAAGCC
>SBBF01000041.1 GCA_005240075.1 Nitrospira sp. | reverse complement strand
TCTCTTGATATCGGCTAAAAACCCCGATACCATCGCGGACTAATAGCAAACAACATTTTTATCACCGATCTGGTGAGCCCAAGGCTCATGAATGGTTGCTAAAAATATTTGTCTGATAAGTTGTTGATTAATAAAATAAAAAATAGTTTTATTTTCCCAATAAAAGAGGGGAATGCAACAGTAAGGGTTTTCCGACTCTCATTCCTGCCCGTCGCGTCAAAGAAGGATGGACTCCCATCTGTCTTCTCTCTTTTATTCTCGGCTTTTCGTCGACTGTTGGCTGAACGGAAGAATCGTTCTCGTCAAGGACCAAGGGAAGGACTTTCATCTCTGGCGCCGGCTCATCTTTCCCATCGTGGCTGAGTGCCTGATCAACAAATTCAAACAATGCGTCATCTGCAGCGATGAATCGGATCCGATCCGGATGAAGAAAATCACGAATATCCCTTGTATGAATACGCGGACTCATACGCCGCAAGACCCCTTCTGTTTTTCCTTCCGAGGCAATTTTCTCAATCCTCAATCTTAATATCTCCTGCAAATAAGCGATCTCTTCAGGGGAAATGGAGTCATCATCGAATGACAGATCCCCTGCAGCGTAAATCATTTCCAAATGACGCCCCAGTTCCTCCACGCAATCAATAATTCCATCGTTTTTTTCTGCGGGGACAACCACTTGAGCCAGTCCCGCCAGATGAAACGGCCAGCGCGCCCCTCCATTATCGATCAGGATAATGTTGGTTTCTGTCAAACCTTTCTCGGCAAATTGAGTTTCCAGGGAATGTCGCGAGAGACGACGTTTGTTTGTTACCCCGTTACTTGTGGCTATCCAGGCAACCTTTTCGGGGGATAAAAAAGAAGGCTTTAATTTGGGATGAGTTCTGGCCAGCGTGTTGGCCTGCACCCGAAGATCAATGGGAAAAGAACCCCAGAGATAGATTGATTGAATGGGAGAAATGGTTTGAAGGGAGGCGACTACTTTCTCAAATCTTATTAAAGTCTCTTGATACTCTGCAGTATTGGGCTGCTGGGGGCCGATCGTGTCGGTATAATCGAGCAGGATGCTCACGGACCTCGTTGTATCGATCCGAAGCCTCCGGATTGTCCGATTGGAAGAGGCTCTTCCGCTTTGCAGAACGGCCAGCTTTTGATCGGCTGACCATTTATGATGAAACCGATCTCTTTGACTTTCAGCTGCGACGATCCCGCCAACGATTCCAATGGAAGGGACTACCGTACCGTTGCCTGATAAATCAAGATCAACTCTTGTGCTTGGACCAGAATTTGTCGCGACCGATTGTGTCATAATCTCAAAAAAAATTGGTGAACCCTAATACTCTTTTATCGGCAGGATCAAGAAAAAGTTGTCTGGTCCTCTTAAGTTATTGGAATTAATTATAAAAATACTTCCAGGAATATATTTCCTCTTTCGTTAACACCGCGAGGAATTTTTTGTCCCATGTCCAGATTTTGGCCTCTTTTTTTCTGGCGGCTATCATGAGAGAAACATCGATCAGGCCAATTCCCTTAGAATGAAGCCGATGTTTTGAAGAATATTGGCCTGCTTCGATCCAAATTCCGTCAAACCCGGCTGATGGAAGGTTGGCGCAGTAGGCCAGAATCAATTCAGATTCGCGGTTGTTTTTGGCTCCCTGAAGCAATTCCCCAAAAATCCATTCTGTTGTGATGATCTCCCCTTTTTCGAGCAGTCCTTTCAGTTGGCCAAAAACGGGTTCCTTTCGTTTCAAAAATTCAACCCAGATGGAGGTATCAGCGAGAATCATCGGCGGCGGTTCAGGATCCTTAAGGATTCCGCATGAAATCCGGAAACAAACTGCAGAGGTTTTTCCTCGATCTGGTGGTTTAACTCCACTATTTTCTTCAAGGCCACCCAGTCTTTAAGGGCGATGACCAAGCAGTCGGTCAGGTTTCTGCCTTTGGTATAACGCCTGACTTTTTGAATGAGGGGATCAGGCAGCAAAGCGGTTACTTTCATACGATATACTATACGATAGGGTATCTTCTAAATCAAGAAGAATGAAGTCATGCTACCGCACCAATTTGTACCCCTTCCAAAAAAGATAAATGCAAAAGCCATAGACGATGGCGGCTGCCAGAGTGAGGGAGAGGAGAGAAAACCATAAAGGGGCGTCAGAGGCCCCCAAAAAACCAAAGCGGGTTAAGTCAATGCAGTAAAAAATGGGATTAAACAGAGAAACCTGATGCCAAAAAGGGGGGAGGAGTTTGACCGAGTAAAAAGTTCCCCCCAGATAAACAAACGGAGTGATGATAAAATTGGTGAAGGTGGCCATTTTCTCCCAGCTCTCGGCCCAAAGGGCGGAGATGATCCCCAGTCCTCCAAAAAAAATGGAGGTTAAAAAGAGCGATAACAAAACGAGCCCCGGATGTTTAATGGGCAGATCAATAAAAAAAGAAGAGCCGATGATAATGGTGAGTCCTACCACCATTCCTCTCAGCAGAGCTCCCAGCATGTAAGCGGTGACGATCTGGAAATAGTGTAAAGGGGCGACCAGCATGTTTTCAATCGATCTTTCAAGCCGCGCCATATAGAGGGAGGTGGAACTGTTGGCGTAGGCGTTGGTAATCACTCCTAACTGAACGAGTCCCGGAATGATGTAAATGATGTAGGTAAAACCATCGATCTCCCGGATGTGGGAGCCGAGCGAATAGCCAAAGATCAGGATGAACATGACGGTGGTGATGAAGGGGGGGAGGACCGTCTGGTTGAACAGACGGATAAAGCGGTAGCATTCCCGTTCGATTAATGTGGTGAATCCTATAAAATTCATATCAATTTATTTTTGCCCCCGTCACCTTCAAAAAAACTTCCTCAAGCGTGCCCCTCTCCACATGATCAGGAATGATTTTTTTTTCACAGTATCTGTCGATCAGCTCAGCCGGTGTTCCTAGTTCTCTTATTTCCCCCAAATGAATGATTCCTACCTGCTGGCAGAGTTCTTCCGCTTCGTCGATGTAATGAGTGGTCAGAATAATGGTCGTGCCATCACGGTTCAAGCCGCGCAAAAAATTCCAGAGTTCCAGCCGCTGTTCCACATCCACGCCGGCGGTCGGTTCATCCAGAATCAGAATTTTCGGATTTCCAACGAGTGCCTTGGCGATTAGCACCCTTTTTTGCATCCCCCCGGACAGGCGGTAGTAAGGTTGGTTCGCTTTGTCTTCCAGACGGAACTGGTTTAAAAGTCGATCAATCAGCTGTTTTCGATCCGACCGGCGGACGCCAAAAAAACCGGCCTGGAAGGTGAGTATTTTCCGGATTGAAAAAAAACGGTCGAGGTTTACTTCCTGTGGCGAATAGCCAACCAGTCGGCGCGATTGCAAATATTGTCTCTCGACATCATGACCGAGTACCCCGATTTTTCCTTCACTCAGCCTGCATAGCCCGACAATACTGGAAATAAGAGTTGTCTTTCCCGCTCCATTGGGACCTAAAAGGCCAAAAAATTCCCCCTCTTTGATTTCCAGGTTGATCCCCTTGAGAGCCAACAATGAACCAAAACTCTTTTTAACATTGACGATGCTGATTGCAGACATTATTTACGCCTCACTATGTTCAAAGTTGTTTTTGCTGTCACTCTTTTTCTTTTTTCTTGTCCACTCCAGGCCTACCAGCCGGCTGTCGTTTCGGCCCATAAGAAAGCAAGCCAAATCGGGATTGAAATTTTGCAAAAGGGGGGAAATGCCGCCGATTCAGCTGTGGCGATGGCCTTTGCACTGGGGGTGGTGGAGCCCTATAATTCAGGTCTCGGCGGGGGCGGTTTTTTTCTCTATTACAACGCCCAAACAAAACAATTTTATTTTCTCGACTACCGCGAAGCGGCTCCACAGGCTGTCGGCCTTATCAAAAAAGGGAACAAACGTTTTCAGGAGGGAATTTTGTCAGTTGCCGTCCCTGGATTTTTGAAAGGGATGGAGGAAATCCACAAAAAGCATGGTCAACTCTCCTGGGAGGAGCTGGTTAATCCTTCTGTTCAATTGGCAGAAGAGGGGATTCCACTTCGGGGCGAACTGAAGGAGAGCATTGCGGACCGGGCACCATTTTTGAAAAGCGATCCGGCTCTGACGCACGTTTTTCTCAAACCCCATGAAGAGGGGAAGAACACCATTTTTCAATCCGACCTGGCTTTGACCCTTAAAAATATTGCTGAAAAAAAGGGGGATGATTTTTATTCAGGCCCTCTGGCAAAAAAAATCGCGGCTTTTTCAAAAAAAGAAGGGGGGATTTTAAGTTTGTCTGATTTGCAGTCCTACCATGTTTTTTGGCGAAAGCCGCTGCAGTTTACCCATGGCCCCTATGAAGTCACCAGCAGTCCGATTCCCAGCTCCGGCGGCGCCGGTTTAAGCCTCCTGTTCCGGAAGGCGATTATCAATCATGTGACCGATTATCCCCCCTATTCACCAGAGGCCTACCAGATGTTGTTGGAGGGGTTTAAAGATTATTTTGATTATCGCGAGGCGGCCCTCGGCGATTCCACCTACAATGTGGTGGCTCATACCACCCACCTTTCGGTGATGGACGCGGAGGGCAACATGGCCGCCATGACGAACACCCTTAATTCTGCTTTTGGCTCCGGGATCATGGTGCCGGGGACCGGAATTATTTTGAATGATGAAATGGCTGATTTTTCAACGCACCCCGGTTCTCCCAATTCTCTTGTTGGTGGCCGACGACCGTTGTCCAGCATGGCTCCCACCATTGTTTTCAAAAACAAAAAACCTTTTTTGATCATCGGTACTCCGGGGGGGTTGACTATCCCGCAAAATATTTTTCAGGTTCTCTATTATTCGTGGCAATGGAAGGCTTCTCTCGATCGCGCCATCCTCCAGCCGAAATTTTATTATTCTCCCTACGACAAAAAAGTGGTGGCTGAAGAAAAATTTTCGCCGCGTGTTCTTCAATCCCTCTCTCCCGAAGGGGGGGTGGAGATCAAGGATACCATCGGCAATGTCCAGGCTTTGGTCATCAAGAATGAAAAACTAACCGTCCCCCTTTCCGATCAGCGGGGGGGGGGGAAGGGGATGACTTTTTCTCCCGTTAGTTGTCCAAAGCCCCCGCTTCAATCCAGTCAATAATCGCCTGCAGTTGTTCGTCAGAAAGGGGGAGGCCGTCTTGCGGCATCTGATCGCCGCTTCCCCCTGCGTCATCCTGCGTTCCCTCCAGTTTGTGAATCAGATAGCTGTTGTCGGGATCGTTTGCCTCCACCCGACCCCCACCAGGTTTTCAAACGATTCCCCGTCAGCCAGGGAAAGATCGGCTTGAGCCGATGTGCTGGAATGGCATCCGCTCAAAGCGCAGGGGGGGGTAAAAATATTTTCCTGAATGCTGGAAAGGGTGGCTGTGAGTTCTTCACTCTCTTCTTCGACTGTTTCGTTGCTGATGCTTCCACAGTTGTAGAAGAGCAGAATCAGTAGCAGATATTTCATATCATCTCCTGATTTATTCTAATGATAGACGACTCGAATGCGATAATTAAGCGAATCAGCTATCAATAAATTTCCGTTTGCGTCAAACGCAATACCGTTTTTTTAAATTGGATTGTCGACCCCATGATTCTATGTTACAGATCCATTTCACGTGAAGTTTGGTTAATTTATAATTGCCGAAAGGAGGCTTTGTTTATGAAAAAATATCTATTTTCTCTTTTTTCTTTGATGGTGATTGGATTGTTCCAATCAGGCATAGTATGGGCCCAAGAGGCTTGCGGTGGGGTGATTCAATACAGCAACGATTGTGCCGGCAACGACCGCAAATGGCACATCAGTTGTTGCCCGGACAATTACCGGGTTCAAGGGGTTGCTTATACCGACATCAAGAATAAAGATGCCGTGGATGCCATCAGCACCATTTGCCGAAAGGGGGGGGCGAGCGAAAATCCATGGATGCCGACCGGTGATTTTCAGCGTCCTGCCAAAAAATTTGAATGCAACAAGGAAGAAGTCATGGCCGGAATTTATTCCAAAGATCGAATGGCCGATGACGGCAAGTCGGATACGTTGGATGGATTGACTGCCTTTTGCCAAAAACCGGGGAGCAATGCCCTCCGCAAGGTTTACAATGCCGATATTGAAGGGGGACGGGAAGGGAGAGAACAAACCGTCCTTCTGCCCAAGAGGGTAGTGGGGATAGCCTCCAAGGAAAAAGAAAAGGGGGAGAGTGACGAGAAGGATTGCGTGACGATTGTAACCAAAGATTAACGTCTTCCTTGCCTTCATCCATCGCCTTTTTTGATGTTGATCACACATTAGTCGACGGCAATTCGGGCTATTACAGCTCTATCCGGCTTGTAAGGCGCGGTGTGTTGAAAAGACGGAGAGTCTTACAGGCGGTTTATTATTCATTGGCCTCCCTTTTATTTCCTCAGGACGTCAAAAAAATCTACCAGATTGCCATTGACGACATGGCCGGTTGGCCGTTGGATAAAATTTTGGAAATCGGAAATGAATGTTTTGAGAAGGATATTAAAAAAAGACTTTTTCCTGATGGACTGAAAAAAATCAAAGAACATCAAAAAAGGGGAGACCGAGTGGTGTTGCTGTCATCCGGTCCTTACATGACGCTGTATCATTTGCGCGCCTACCTCAAGGCTGATACAGCCTACACGATGGGTCCAATAATTGAGGGGGGAGTTTTGACCGACACACTTCATCTTCCCATTTGCCATGCGGAAGGAAAAATTCATTTTGCAGAGTTGGAGGCCAGGAAACATCATGTTCCTTTAAAAAAATGTTTTTTTTATACCGATCATATTTCCGATATTCCCCTGCTCGAAAAAGTAGGCCATCCGGTGGTGGTGAATCCGAACAGGAAATTGGCTCGATTTGCGGAAAAGCACGGATGGAAAATCTTGCGGTGGTCGTGAAATGACTTGACAGTAATACTAACATTGTTATAACATAATAATAACATATGGCACTCGTTAAAAAAATCACAAAAGTTGGAAACAGTTACGGAGTCATTATCCCTAGTGATATTATGGATTTAATCGGCCTCAAACCCAATGCTGAAGTTGAAATTACCCTTGAAAAAGGGGGACTTTTTATTCACCCCACCCTGGAAGAAGATCAGCTTGTCATGGAACAATTCTCTCAATTTGTTAAATCCTACGATGAAACCCTTAAAAAGCTTGCCCACTAATTTTTTGTGGAAACTCAACAAGAAAAATTTGACTGGATTTATTTGACCAAACGGCAGGTGTTAGCCATCCACGATGTGCTGATAGAAAAATATGGGGGTATCAAAGGATTAAGGGACGAAGGTTTGCTGGAATCAGCATTGGCACAGCCGAGGCAGAGTTTTTTTGGAGAAGATTTGTACAAGGCTATTTTTTCAAAGGCGGCCGCTTATGGATTTAGCTTGAGTGAAAACCAGCCGTTCATCGATGGCAATAAAAGAGTTGCTGTTTCAGTCATGGCAACTTTTTTAATGGTGAACCGATTGCGAATGACCTGTGATCAAGAAAACCTCTACAAAACCATCATGAAACTGGCCAACAAACAGTTGACGCGTGAAGAACTAGCCCGGTGGCTGAAGAAAAATTCCAAGGAAATGAAAAGTGGCTGATTTTATTTGACAGGCAATAAAATAAGGTTCATTCTGATTTGTTCAGATGTCATGAAGATGTTGCCGGTTTGATTCAGAGTGTACGGAACATACCCCAGGGCCAAGGGGCTATTCAGGCGGGGGGAAAAAACTGAGGAGGTAATTCGTCCCACCGGTTTCCCGTCATAAATAATAGCGCTTCCGATTTTAGGCGGTTCGGTCGAATCAATTTTAAGTCCCACCAAACATTTATTCACATGCCCGCGAAAGTGAAGGCGGGCGATGGTCTCCTGCCCCAGGTAGCATCCCTTGTCGAAATGGAGCGCTCGGTCCAGCCGGCTTTCCTGCGGCAGATTATCTTCGCTGACGTCCTGCCCCAAAAGCGGAGTCCCTTGTTCGACTCTGATCATTTCTAGAAGTTCATGATCCAAGCAAATCAATCCGCCGGCTTTTAATAAATGAACAAGAGATTCTTTTTTTTCTTTGGGGACCAGACAGTCATATCCGGGAAGGCCGATTCGCCCGGAGGGAAACGAAAGAAAATCAACTGTTGAATTCTTGCAGACATGGACCACATCATAGTTGTTGCTTTCATCGGCAATATCAACGCGGGACAGCGGAGCCAATTTTTGCAGATGGGGGATCACTATTTGTTTGAATTTTTTTTCAAGAATCAAAAAATAAAAGTCTTGATGTTTCCCCACGTGCAAATCGGCCAAAACTTTTCCCTTTTGCGTCAGCAAAAGATTGTAGTTGGCTTCTCCCTCTTTAAGCCCGGTGATGTGATTGGTAAACTGGCCATGAAGAAAGATGCCTGCTTTTTCTCCTGAAACACGAAAGCAGGCGGTGTCCGGTTCAAAAAATCCCCCTCGTTCAAAAAAGAGATTGTAGGCTTGAAGATCCATTTTGACTTTGTTCCCCCTTTTCCTTACACTTGAGGACAAGTGAATCCAAGCAAATCTTTGTTTGTTGTCCTTGCTTTGTTTTTCCTTCTTTCCTCTTGCGATTGGGGGGATTTTACCTTTGGCCTTTTGGGGGGAGACGATTCGGATAATGATCAGGTGGCCGATATTGAAGGAAGCCCCTCTGCCGGTGCGGAAGAGATTTATCAATCATCCAATTTGAATGATCTGTGCGACGATGACGAATGCACCCCCTCTTATGATCCCCTGCCGGGGAGTTTTCTTTTTACCGATGGGCAGGATCCACTCGATGAAGATGTCTGCAATTTTGACTACAATCCCAACCTGACGTCCACGTTCGTCCTCAACCGGGTAGAGGGAGAGGTGAATGGACTGGAACTTTGGCTTTCCAAAGAGGATCTTTTTTTTCTGGCCTGGGTTTCTGTTCGGATGCAAATCAATCCCTATTTTCTTCTGGGGGTTCTCTCGCAGGAATCGGCCGGCAATTGCGCGGCGGTCTCTTCTTCCAACGCGGAGGGATGTTTTCAAATCACCAACACGTTTGGCCGCGCCCAGCTGGATGACAGTTATGAGGAGAGAATAGAGGAGTGGCACTGGTCGGATCGTTCGGGGGACTATTATCCGGATGATATTTTCATTGATCCGGAAACTTATTTTGAAGAGGCTCCTCCTTCCGATCAATTTCGGATAACGACAGATCCCACAGCCGATACGATCGAAGGGGAGGAAGTTTCCAGTGTGGTTAATTTCACCAACGGAGTGATCGCTGCCGGTCTTTACTACAAATGGCAGGAGTATCTTCTTTACTATTCGTATGAAGATTTGCGCGATACAGCAGAAGAACTTTTTGAATCAGAGGATGGCAAGAGCCTCTGGCAGGCCTCTGCTTATAATGGAGGGGCTTATGGCGCCGTGAATGCCTTGTTGGCGGGGGGAGAGGATTTTCTGGATGAATTGAGCGACGAGACGCAAAATTATGCAGAGATGGTTGTGACCTATTGCAAGGAGTATCAGGCGGGGACATCCACTTATTCCGACAGCTACACCGAAGATGACGTAGAGTGGATTATTGATTTGTTATCTTACACCTATCCGGATGACTACGATATTGACTGGGATGGAGTGAAAGATGATGTCCATCAGGTCTTTTTTGCCGATGGGACGACAGAACTGACTTTTGTGGATGATGTCAAAGCGCTTGTTTATGTGATTTCGACTTTTGTTCCCGATTTGGCCCCCGAATGGCCGGATGAAGATTCTATTTGATCGGGGGCTTTGCCGCCCAATATTTCATCTAAGCTACCTTTTTTAAATCTTCACTTTGAATTTGTGTTTTTGGTTTAAGATCTTCATGATTTTCGCGAAGCCAGATAATGGTGTCCTGAAGAGTCTCGTAGGGATTCCGGGATGCAAAGCCAAGATCTTCTTTGGCATAAAGTGAGTGGACACCCCAATATTTCGAGGCCATTTCAAAAACAACCGGATCAGGCAAAAGGGAGGTTTTTTTGGCCCAAGTGGCCAGCTTGACCGCCAGCTTGGCTGACACATGAAGACGGGGAGCTGGCATTCCGGAAATTTTTTCAACCATTTCAAAAAAATCATCGATACTGCAGGCGGTTCCACTTAAATGGTAGATCGGTTGCGGGCGATCCAGCACCATGGCCCGCAGCATGGCCTGTACGGCGTCGCGGATATCCACAAAATGCATGCCTCCCCGGATCAAGAAAGGAAGCCTCCCCCTCAACATTCTGACAATATGACTAGTCGAGCGGTGACGGTGATCCCCCGGTCCCAGCAGAACCGGCGGTCGAAAGATCACCAGTTCGACCCCCAGTTTTTTGGCTAACTCTTGACTTTGGCGTTCCGCCCTGATTTTTGAATCGTAATAAGGCCAACTCCCCACTTCTTCTTCACGATAAGGAGAATGTTCATTGGCTGTTTT
This sequence comes from Nitrospira sp., assembly GCA_005240075.1. Taxonomy (GTDB): domain Bacteria; phylum UBA10199; class UBA10199; order UBA10199; family SBBF01; genus SBBF01. The sequence goes on along the minus strand of SBBF01000041.1, from coordinate 15,115 downwards.
TTCGGGAGAATCAAAACAGCCGACGGTTCCCGAAGTGGAAACAGTAATCATCCGGCAGGAGGCCCGATGGGCCAGCTTGACCATGTTTAAAGTCCCCTGGACATTGGTTTCGTAGAGTTCTTCCGGCTCATCGCGCGTGTGCTTGACCAGAGCCGCCAGATGAAACAGGCCCGACAATCCCTCCAACCGGGGATCGTTTTCCCACGAAGAAAGATTTTTGATCGATCCCTCGATTAATTCAACGCCGGATAATTCTTTGGTCCAATCGTATCCCTCCCAGATTTTTCGGTTTCGAACCAGTACAACAGGAGCGACATCCCCCGCCTCTTTCAAAGCAAACAAAAGATGGCGCCCCACAAATCCGGTCGCTCCGGTAACGAGAATTTTTTTCCTGGTCATGGGAATCTCCCTCTTAAATTGAGAAGGACGGGTGATCTCACTTTCCAAATAATGTTTCCAGTGATTTTGAAACGTCTGCTCAATCAATGGATGAACGGTATCAGTCTCTGTCAGAGGGCTCTCAATAACTTTTCCCCCTCCCTCTTCGATTTTTCTTGCCAGCTCATCAAGAGTAAAGGGATTATCCGGATTATGTTTAAGAAACGAACGCAAATGAAAACGAGAAGCAGCCATGTGAGACGCCAACGATGATGAAATATGTTGGGCTAGTTCGTTGATGTCAGTAGTTGTTTCAAGGGTCAGCGGTTTCCCACAGGTTATATGAATTCTTCCCAGATTGATTTTTCCCTGGATCAAACGTTTGAGCCATTTTAAGAAAGTCCCCAACCGCATAGCTGGTTTGGCCTCCCCACGGAGTTCCAAAAGAAAAGAACGTTCTTCGGGAATCCGGTCGTAACAAATCGAAACGGGCAGGATGGAAAACTTCTTCCCCGAACTCTGAAGACATTTAAGCAACCCCCGGCGGGGGGGGAGCATTTGCCGGTTTCGACTGCGGGTCCCTTCAATAAAAAATTCAATCGTTTTCCCCTCATTGACCAGACGATGGATTTTTTCAGTGACCTCTTTGTTTTCTTTTCCTTCGCCCCGTTGAATATAGAAAGCGAGCGTTTTTTTAAAGAACCATCCCAGAAACGGAATTTTAGAAAAATCAGACGCGGCGGCTATATGCGGGATCTCAATCCCCAGATCGGGACGGGAAAAAAAGAGATAAGACATCAGTACAAAATCCATGTAACTTCGGTGGGTGGGCACAATGACAATTTGGTGGCCTGCTGGAATAGCTGATCGGGCCTGATCAAAGGAGGATCGGTCAAAAGTGACTGAATCGGTGGAACACCTTAAGGCTTTGCGGGCAAAAAAGGCCGACAAACGGATGGCCCAATTTCCTTTCGGTTGAGTGATCGCCCATCGCCAGTCGGATCTGGTTTTTTTCTGTTTTTTTCCGGCCAGAATTGTTTCCTTTTCATTCCCCCCCATCAAATGGCGGAAGGTTCCCTGGCAGACGGTCTGAATGTAGGCTTCTTTGTCAAAATCAGGATTCTGAATCGGTTGGGAAGATTTAAAATCAAAGCTGTTGTGGGTAAAGTAGGGAAAACCGTCATTTAAATAATCGAGCTGATCCAGCAGTCTCTTGATTCCGTGATTATTTTTTGTTTTGCCACGAAGGAAATTGATAAAAATCAGAAAACGGGCCGGTAATTTGTGATATTGCCAATCCCTGATCCGGAAGTGCGCATTCTTTGCGCCGACATATTTAAGATGAGAATAACGATCAACAGGATAACGGCGGAAAAAATTTTCGATGATCCGGATGCAGGTCCGGATAGCACAGCTTTGATCCAAACCACAGGTCGCATGTACGATATTCATTCCCTGCAAAGTGCCACCCAACGGGTCCTGCCGCCTGCAGGTTTCCCGCTGGTGCTCGGGCTTCGTGTCATTATGTTCTTGATAATAGTTTATTGGCTTCCCCTGCGCACCATCGGGAGCCCTCCTTTCGACGCCACCCATTGGGTCCCGGCATTTTGCAATAATTTGATTGAAGGCTATAGTGATAATCCGATCTGCTACTAAGTCACACGGCACCACATCCAGATGAGTGTCATACTGAGCAACGACAGATCGCAAATAGCCGGCGCCGATTAAAGCCACAAATCCGGCAAAAGCGGCCTGGCTGTCAATCCATCCGGGAAAAGGATATTTCCAACTGGCTGACACAATACTGGGGCGGACAATCGAAAGGGGAACCGCTCCGCGGTTCTCCGTCAGGAGATGCTCCGATAAACATTTGGTGAGAGTGTAGGTGTTGGGATGCCCCGTTTCTTCAAGCAATTTTTTTTCATCCGCTTTTCCTTGAAGAATTTCCTGATAAATTTCGGAAGCAGGACGGGGGAGGGGAGGCAGTTTTTCGTGAATCTCTCCCTGATCTTTTTGAAACGGGGTGACATAGGCGGTTGAAACATTGACAAAATTTTCAAGTTTTCCCAATGAACGGGCCAGTTCCAACATATTCAAGCTGGAAATGATATTGGCAGAAGCCGCCCTTTCCAACGGCAGATGAAACTCCACGGAGGCGGCGCAATTGATCATGTGTGTTGTTTCGCTTAGTCGCGATTGATCGGAGGTTGTTAGTCCGCAATCGTTTTGAGTGAGCTCACAGGGGATGACCTCCACGTGCTCTGTCCAACCAGCCGGCAATTTTGAAAAGCAGGGGGAGGGGGCCACTTCTTTTTGAAAACGTTCCGGCGGGGAAACTCCTTTTTTGTCAGAACGGATCAGGACGAAAATTTTTTCAATAGAATGCTCTTCTTTTTCGCGAAGCAGCTCCTCCAAAACCACTTTACCCAAAAATCCGGTTACACCGGTTAGAAGAACAATGTTTTTTTGGGATTGAGCAAGGTTCATAAGGCTTTGACCAATTTGATTGACCCTGTAGGGGCGCCATTTATGGCGCCCGTTCCATCAGGCATGACGTTCATTTTGTCGGGCGCGATGAATCGCGCCCCTACCAATTGATTCCCGCATCCAAAGATGTTTTGAGGATCAACCGCTTCTTTGATTTTTTGGTTCCATTTCAAAATCGCCTCTGAGGCGATTGCTTTTAAAAAATGTTTTCTTAATTTTCCGACGCCATGATGGTGGGAGAGCGATCCCCCCTGACGGAGCACTTCTTCGCGAGCCATTTCTTCGATTTCGCTGTAGAGCTGATCCGGATTTTCGATTCCCTTGTGGTAGAATCCAAAATAAAAATAAACACAGACCCCCGTTTCATATACCTGGGTGACCCGACAGGTGACAAACGGTTTTCCAGGAATCTTGTTTTTTATGCATTCCTCGCGGATTTTATTTTTGACATTGTCGCACAAAGCCACTGTTTGGCTCCAGGGAACTGCGGTTTCAAACGATTCAGCTACAATAAAAAAGTTCATCACAAAATCCCGGATGTAGGCAATACTAAAGGTTAGTTGATAGCCCCTCTTTCCATTTTCAGGACCGGCCGACAATCCCCCAAATTTTTTGGACAGTTTTTTGATTCCTTTTTCTTGTCGGGCCACTTCTTCGTGGGCCCCTTCAAAAACTAGGGTGGCGGCCACCATCTGTTGGGGATCAAAACCGCGGAGGCGGGTGACATAAAATTTTTCCAAATGACTCTTCCAGGCTTTAAGCCCCGTGGCCTTCGGTTTAAGAGCGAGACTGAACTGAAACTGCACATTATCAACCAGACGGATGCTGGCGGGAGCCAATCCCTTTTGAGTCAACTCATACATAAAAGAGACCCCCGACTCAAAAGAGGGAAAGATCAACGAATCATACTTTTGAACTTCCGGGAGAGGAAAAATTTTGACAATCGCACTGGTAATAATCCCAAAATTTCCTTCGGAGCCAAACATCTCCAGACGGGGATCGATACCGATTGATTCTCGCGGCGAAATTCCTGTGCGACTCATCAGTCCCAGAGGGGTGACCACCCGCATATCCAAGACCAAATCTTCGATATTTCCATATCTGTTTTTTTTCATTCCACTGGCATGGGTTGCAATCCATCCTCCCAACGTTGAAAACTCGACGCTGTCCGGTTCATGTCCCATCGTGAAACCATGACGACCCAGCCCCTCGGCAATATGCCGTCCCAGCGCTCCCGCTTCAATGCAGGCCATCCGGTTAACCGGATCAATCCAGACAATCCGGTTCATCCGTTGCATGTCGACCGATACGATCATCCGTTCCTCATTTTCAGGACACAAGAGAGCTTGAGTCACCGATGTCCCTCCGCCGTAGGGAATCAGACAAACATTGTGCCGGGAGGCCGCTTCAACGAGCCGGACAACATCCTCTTCGGATGAAGGATAAACGACCCAATCGGGGATTCTTTTCAACTTACCATATTTAATGGCATACATTTCGTATTGCGTATGACCATGGCCATGCCGGAGGCGGATTTGAGGATCATCGCTCAGATGGCTTTCGTTTAAAAATTTTTTGATTTCGTTGATGAAGGAGGAATTCAAAAAAGGCTTGAACGTTAAAGGAGGATAAGCGGATGGATGAGTTTGTTTAACGTCCAGCTCAATTTCCATGACCCGTTGAATCCAGGGGAGGAGAGTCGGCAATTCCTGACCGCACAAGGGATAGCGAGATCCCTTCATCACCACATTTCCGGCCGGGTTGATCGTAAAGCCAGAGTCGGAGAATCCCCAGACTTCCAAACTTTCCTGATCCTGACTGGAAATGGGATAAGCCTCTGGATAGATCAATTTCTTCTCTGTTTGCATGATCGAGACGATCTAATAAACCTAGCAGGATTAAACAAGCTGAAAGTGAACAAAAACGGCAGTTTAGTATATTTTCTTTTTTCGAAACGTTTTGGGATTTTGGGGGCCCTCTTTCTTTATCTGCAATGGGGGGAGATAAGAATATTTTCTTGAGTTATACGCAGCTTTAGTTGAATCTACGTGCTTATTTCAAGGAATTTTAACCGTGAATCAAAAATTCAAAGATTACGGAGTTGAATGTATCTGGTAATCCTCATTTTATCTTTGTACTCTGGACTCCTCCAAGCCCTTGAGTTGGAATCTTTTCCGGAAACCCTGACCCGTACCGAACCGGGTCAACCCCAAAGCCAAGCTCCTCAAGTGCCAACCAAACCGCTGACGGAAGATGACATTCGCCTGAACAATTTCAAGAGCTGCGTTGATCAGGCTCATGGCGTCAAGCTACAGGGGATTGCCTTGGCTCAGCAAAACCGTTTTGAGGATTCGGCCAAATTGTTCAACATCGCGCGCGATGCCTACACCACCTGCAACGATTTTATCCCGACCGATTTGCTCAGTTATTTTTTTCTTCCCGAATCGTTCAAACTGGCCAAAATGGATTTTTATGCCGACTTTGCCGATCTCTTTTTTCAGTACGCCCTGATTCAGCAGGATGAAGACAACACGAATCAAAATCTGGAGGGGACCATCGGCGCCATGAAGCTGGCCCTTGAAAAACTGGAGCTCGCCTGCGAAATCAGAAATGATGCATCGTGTTCTGCATGCCGACAGTCCTACTACACTGTTTTGGGGGATTCCTTTCGGCTTAAAAAGGAGCTGGATCAGGCTCTCCTGATGTTTGAAAAAGCGAACCAATTCCGCGCTGACGACCCCGCCAATCTGTCGTTCTGGGGATTAACCCTTTTTGAAAAAGGGTTGAGAGACGAAGCTTATCAAAAATGGAATAGCGCTCTTGCCAAAGATCCCTCCGCCCCCGCGGCGGAGATGATCAGGGAATTTAAAAAGAATAAATGACCCGAGTTTTGAAAATTTTAATCACGGGCATCCCGGGTTTGGATGGCTTTGCATTCTAAAAGCATTTCATCACAAGTGAGTAAAATCAGATCGTGGACGAGAGCTGTGGCCGCTAAAAAACGATCGGCAGGATCCTGGTGGGGAAGTGGAATGCCTCTGCTTTTGATGGCGATTTCTATCGATACAGAAACTTCTTTTACAGGAGAGAGGCGCAGCGCTTTGTAAATCCAGGTGATGGGGTCATCAGCAAGCCGGATTTTTTTCTTTTCTGAAAGAATAAGAATTTCCCAGATTGAAATGCTGGAGAGCCACAATTCTTGATCTCCGCCTGCAAGGAGCTCACGAACTTTCAAACCCAGTTTGCCTGTCCCTTGCAGTTGCCAGAGCCAAACATGAGTATCCAGGAGATACGTCATTCCTTGAAAACCTCCCACTCATCGGTTCCCAGTGGGCTTATAATATCCCCTGAGATTTCAATCGTTCCTTTCATGCATCCAAATTTAATCCCTTTTTCTACAACGGGAGGGGGAGAAACAAGAACAATCGGTTCTCCTTTTTTAGTCACAATCAAAGGTTGCCCTGTGATTTTAACTTTTTGAAGGAGGTTTAAGCAGGTCGCTTTGAATTTTGATATGGCTATTGTTTCCATGACTCAATATTACTATGGTCATTTACCATGGTCAATAAATAAAATATTAAATAATAACATGTATTTAATTATTAACCACTATCATCTAACGATTGAGAACAATTTTTTTTGGCTTTCCCAAAAAAGGGGAAATTTTTAGCCAATTATCATGGATGGTTAATTCAATCGCCCCGTCATGATCGGTTCGATAGAAGGGAATCTTGAAATCTTCCAGACGTTCAACCACTGAAGGATGGGGGTGACGAAACCGGTTTTTGTATCCGACGCCGATTGTGGCAATTTTGGGAGTTGTGGCTGAAAGAAAAGCAATACTGGATGAAGTCCGGCTTCCATGGTGGCCTACTTTTAAATAATCAACATCCAAATCATGTTGTTGGTAGGCTTTCAGCAATCTTTTCTCGCCGAATTCCTCCAGATCGCCTGTGAGAAGAGCTGAAAAATGGGGACTCTTGATTTTGAGAATAATCGACCGGTTATTGTCCTTGGGGCCTTCTTTTTCTTCTTTGCCCGGAAATAGGACGCTGACGGTAATCGAATTTCCCATCGGCCGATTTATTCCCTTATCCAGTTCCCTCATTTTAATTCCCCTCGCCGCTGCGATTTCAAACAGGCGGAGGTAGTCGGGGGAATTGTCCAGAACTCCATTCCACCAGAGTTCCTTAACCGGAAATTTTTCCAGAAGGGTGATCAATCCCAGGTAATGATCGGTATCCGCATGAGTCACACAGACAGCCTCCAGCGATGGAATTCTTTTGTGGAGCAAAAAAGGAATAAGGACATTCTCCCCCAAATCAAAATAACGGGAGCCTCCTCCGTCCACCAAAATTCTTCGTGCTCCCGGAAACTCAATAAGTAGGCTGTCCCCCTGGCCGACATCAATTTGTGTTATTTTAAAATGATCCGAAGCAGACATCTCATGAAGGGTTCCCAAAACATCGATAGTCAACAAAAGGAGACCTGCCGTGATGATTTTGCGTTTTAAGGAACGGTTTAAAGCCAGAACAAAAGTCAAAAGAAGAAGATAATAGACCAGCAGTTCCCATCCCCGAGGGGGAAAAACAAGAAGAGGAGGGGTGAGATACAAATCAGCCTTGTCCAGAATCCAAAGAACCAGATCGATCAATTTAAGATCGATTTTGAAAAGAAGAGAAGCCACCGGAAAAGCCCAGGGAACAAGGGGCAACGCCAGGAGCCCCAGCGGGACGATGATCAGTTCAACCAGGGGGATAGCCCACAGGTTCATGAACAATCCGGACCACTGGAACTCATGAAAATAAAAGATGATCAGAGGGGTAAGCCCCAGGAGAAGGGCGAGATTGGCCAAAATTAAATCGAGCAGGCGTTGAACGAACCAGCGATTCTTGGTCAAAAATCCTATTTTATTTTTGAGCCATGGGAAAATCAAAATCAGACTCAAAACAGCTATAAATGAAAATTGAAACGAAAGATCAAAGAGGGCCGGAGGATCAAAAAGCAAAATCACCAGAGCGGCCAGAAAAAGAATATTCAACAAATCACGGGAGCGATTCAGGATGATGGCCGCCAGATAGAGCATCACAGCCAAATAACCACGGGTGAGCGAGGGGCTGGGAAGGCAAAACAGAAAATAAAAGGTGAGGAGGATCATGACCCCCAGAGCCGCAATTTTTCTGCAGGGCCAATAAAGATAGAGAGGAGGATAAATCCGGAACAAAAAAAGAATGCTGTAAAATAAAACCCAGGCGATAGCGGCGAAATGCATGCCTGAAATGACCAGCAAATGGGCGAGCCCCTGGTTTCTGAATTTTTCCTCCACCTCTTCTAAAAGCGCCGATTCTTCCCCCCATAGGAGGGCCATGAGAACCCCGCTGGCGGGAGAGTCACCGATTGATTGACCAATCTTCTGTTTGAGTTGATGGGAAGTCCGGCTTAAAAAAGAATGTTTTTTTTGATGGATCACTTCAATCGAAGAGGAGTGGTTGATAAAAACAGTTGCCTGAATTCCCTTTCTTGAAAGATAGCGGGCATAATCAAAGGCGCCCGGGTTGTGGTAAGTTCGGGGTTTCTTGATTTTGCCGGTCAAGCGGATGGAATCTCCCTGATGAAAGGGGGAATGATTGGCCAACAGAGTTATTTGGATTTTACCTTGTAGACCCCCTGCGAGATCGATGACCGCTTTGACTTTTCCTTTTTTAACCTCCGGTTCAGCCGTGACGATTCCTTCAAGCAGGGAGGTTTGATCCAGAAGGCCCGGGCTTAAGGGGGGAGGATCAAAAAAAGGGAGGCGAAAATAATCATCAGCAAGAATGACGACTAAAAAAATGATGAGGGGGATCAAAAGAGGGCGTTTGGCAATTTCGCGAAGGGTCAAGGGGGGCACTTGACTAGGTATTCTCAATCAGCCGGTCTTTTTCAACAATTCTTTTCAACTCTCGATCGATTTCATCGTAGAGTTTGTAAGTAGACTCCCGTATTTTTTCATAATTGGCATTGCCCGTTTTATTAGAAAGAATTACCCCGAGGCGGTTTTTCAACCCTTTTAAAAAAAGAATCGCCTTTTCGCTGGGATGTTGGCTGGCTGTCTCAATAAACGAGGTAATGTTAATGCCGTTCAAGATCAGCTGGCCATCTTCATCCAACGTATAGGAAAATCCATCCGCTTTTTCGTCATACTTTCTCTTGATGATCCGCATGATCTTGGCAATGTAGGCCTCCGCCAGGGCGGATAGTTGAGCCAGTTCACCGTCCAGAACATAATCTTCATCCGTCTCTCCGATTTTCTTTTTTCTTCGTTGGCCGGTTCTTTTTAAATTGTGTTGCAGAAACGCATGAAGATCGTTGGCCACTTGGGACCAGAAAGCGGCCGGCTGTTCCACCGCTTGCTCCAGGAGAACGCCGATATTTTTTCCATTGATGATAATCTGCCCTTTGGCAAATTTCCAGATGCCTGAAGGGAGTTTGATGCTGGAAGGATCACGGGGGAGATTCCGATCGACCCGTGTTTCCGGAATTTCTGCCGGCGTTACTTTGTCAACAGGCCTGATTGGCTTGATTTCCATCGCTCATTCATTGTCAAACAAAGAGCAACGGGGATCAAGATCAATCTGCTTTTTTAAGACCGGCGAGAGAGTTTTTTAATGCGTCCGCATACGGACGGGCGAAATGAGTCATGTCATCGTTCTTGGCCAATTCAGATTTAAATTGTTCCAGGTGCGCCACCTGAGATTCAGTCAATTCCAGATTGGCAATGTTGTGCCCTTTGTAAAAAATGGTTTTTCGGGTTTTGTCAAAATGGAGAGAAATGACCTCTTCATTGGCGACGAACGTATAAGTGACTTTGTTTTGGGCATGGAACATTTTTCCGTCCAACGATCCATGTTTTTTAAAGAGCTGACCAAAACCAGGTCTCGGTAGCGCAATCGGTTGTACTTCCATCGGCTCATTCCCCCGATCCAATTCCTGTACCTCTTTATCCCTCATGGCTTATGACCACACCCTGTATAAAAGAAAGATGCAGAAATCATGCCAAAGTTTAAAAAAGCAAAATCATGTTTTATCTATGTGAATTTATTAATTATTCTAAATAAGTCTCTCTGTTGATTTTTTTCCATTGGACTATTTCATTATGAGAAGTTTATCGATTTGAGAGAGTGGGCTGACTAAAGATTGACGCTGGCGCTGATTTTAAATAGCGTAATTTTTAAAGCAAAATGTCCCCCAATTTTGTTGAACAATGGTTTAAAGCCTATTTTGAAAATAGAGGTTGCAAGCCCTTTCCCTGGAAAAGGCTTGATCTTGGAAGGGCCACTCCCTTTCAAAGAAAAGTTTATCGGGTTCTCTGGAAAATTCCTTTTGGGAAGACTCTCAGCTATCGAGAAGTGGCGCAAGCGATTGGAAAACCGAAAGCGGCAAGAGCGGTCGGGCAGGCTGTCGGCAAAAATCCGTTTCCGATTTTAATTCCCTGTCACCGGGTTATTGCTTCGGATGGGTCGATCGGGGGATTTTCGTGTGGGGTCGGAATAAAAAGGAAATTATTGAAACATGAAGGAATCACATTGGAGGGGCGATCCTTGTGATCGCCCAGTCGAGGGCGAACATGAAGTTCGCCCCTACGTTATGAACGATCATTATTTCATGCGACAAGCAATCATCGAAGCAGAGCAAGCGGCCTCCAAGGGAGAGGTGCCGATTGGAGCGGTTCTTGTAAGGGGGGGGGAAATCGTCGGACGGGCCCACAATATTCGGGAAGAATCAAAAAATCCTCTGGATCATGCGGAAATGATTCTTATTAAAGAGACAGGTCGCCATCAAGGCAATTGGCGACTGAACGATACGACTCTTTATGTCACGTTGGAGCCCTGTCCCATGTGCCTGGGGGCCCTCTTTCAGGCCCGCGTGGGGCGGTTAGTGTTTGGGTGCTCTGATCCCAGAAGGGAACAGGATTCCTGGTTTAAAAGTTTGGACAAAGAAATGACCATCCAAGCCAATAACCATGAATTAAAAATAACGGGGGGTATTTTGGGCAAGGAATGCGGTCTTGTGTTAAAAGATTTTTTTAAATTGCGCAGGATTGACAGCTTATCTCCAGCTGGCTCTTGATAAAAAAAACAGTGAAGTCGTAGAGAAACAATATATGCCTCTACGAACTTCATCAGGCTGTTCAAACCCAAATTGTATCGGATGTTTATGCTTCTGTTGGAAGGTGGAAGAATGAACAGAACAACACCGTTGCTGTTATTGACAACAGGCAGATCATCAATGACACGTATGCCGCACCGGAAAATGTCGAACCTCTGATGGAGGCCTGGCTTCTTGAACTCAACAAGAGAATGCAGAAATCGAAAGATCCTCAATTTTGAAACGTTCTGTTGTAGTCATTAGTAATATATAACATACTAAAAATATTATATTTTATGTCAGATATCACTGAAAATAGTAAAATTAATGGTCTTTCGGTCAACATCTTCGATTTCACCAATTACCGGCACTATTTAAAGGCCTATTACCGTCAAGTGAAGGCTGTGCGCCCCTATTTTTCTTACCGTTATTTTTCCCGCATGGCGGGCCTGGGGGGGAAAAATTATTTGCAGATGGTGATGGTCGGCAAAAGAAACCTCTCCTCTTCCACGGCCTGCAAGTTTGCCCGGGCCTTAAGACTCACCAAAAAGGAGGCCGCCTACTTTGAGGCGATGGTCTTGTACACCCAGGCCGACACGAGTGAGGAAAAAGACCGTTATTTTGCGGAGCTTCTCCGACTCAAACCCTCTATCCAGATCGAAGGGATCACCCCGGACCAGTTCGAATATTTAACAAACCCTCTTTATGTGGTCATCCGGGAGATGGCGGCCATAAAAGAATTCAATGGTGACCCTGTTTGGATCCGCGGGCACATCCGGGCCATGGCTAGGCCTCCCGAAATCAAAAAGGCCCTCGACCTGCTCGAAAAACTGAAATTGTTGGTGCGTGATGGCGCCGGGAACCTGACCCATTCGGGGAAGACGGTTGAGACGCCGGATGTGGAATCGCTGGAGATTCTCAACTATCACCGCCAGGTGTTGAACGAAACCAAAGAAGCCCTGGTCAATATCCCCTACGAAGAGCGGGATATCACCTCCATGACCATCCCGATTCCGCAGGCTTTAATCCCGGAGGTCAAAGAGCTTTTAAGAAAGTGCCGGGAGGAGATCGCTGCCCTCGTTAACCAGTCAAGCAATCATTTTTACGAGGTTTTTCAGATTAATACCCAGTTTTTTCCGGTCACAAAAATAAATCAGATTAAAAAAAAGGGGGAAATAGGATAAGATAACTTTAATCTTTAAAGGAATAAAAATGAAAACAAAATTATTTTTGGTTCTATTTTTGGGGGGGCTCTTTTCTTACGGCCTGGCCGCCTGTTCCAGCGACGGGGGATCTTCCGCCGATGGAGGGGGTGCTTCGGCCGGGACCATTGTCAACAATCCGCGTCCCCCATCCTCCGCCACCGTGGCCAATCCGTTTCCTGATTTTGAGGCGAACCTGACCATCGAAGCCCTGACGGCGGTTGAAAATTTGGACGGCTCCGCAGAAAAAGAGGAACCCTCAACCGATAACCCGGTCTTAAGATATTGGGAGCTGTTTTTAAAAGGATCGATGATGGCTGCCGAGGAGTATGCGTTTGCCCTGAGTGCCTTCGGCGAGGTTCTGGCCGATCAGATGAATACCGACGGGAAGACGCCCGGCGATACCTTGCAATCGGTCTTTCTGGCCGAATATGAGCTGTTCGGAACCCAGGCCCCCTGGGAGGTTGCCTTTGTCCTGTATGCACAAGACGAAAATTATGTCTTCTATTCCGGCCGCAATACAAATACAGGCCTGTATCAGTGGTTCTATTTAAAAAAAATCGATGAAGACAGAGGAGGATTTGTCTATGTCGATCCAGCCCTGTTAGATGAAGAAGGAGAAGGAAGTTCATCCGGCGCCAATCTCCGCTTTACGGCGCTGGCCTTCGATTTTACCGACTCCAGCAAAAATAGACTGGTTCTCGCCACCGACGCCCGTCGTCCCTCGGCCGGAACAACGGCGAAATTCGAAGGGATGCGCACCAACCAGCAGTGTGATGTCTCGTCTGCCGAATATCTAGTGGAATACCGCGGGGCAACTGAACAGGCCCACTTTCTGGCCAGCTGGAACGAGACAACCAGTCAGGTTTGTCTGGGGGTGTATGGCCGCGAGGCTGCTTCGTCGACAACGATTGTGCGCACCTACCAGTTTACCGGCCCCGAGATTGTCCCGGGGGATCTCCCCACCAGGGATACCTGCACCCTCACCGAAACGGGTTGGGGGTCCCCCTTAACCACCGACGATCTTCCGAAAACGGCAACCCCCCTGGAATTTTACAATGCGGCGGGAGAACCCTTAACCCCGACCTTCATCGATGGTCTGCTGGATGCCAGCGGGGGGTTTTAGGCCGTGGCAGATGAACAGGTCAAGTAGGAATTTTTTTCGAGGAGGTTTTCCCAAGAACAGGATCCTGCCGGGGTTTCCCAGTACCAATCAGAAAGACAGCCATAATCGTAATCGCCCAGACTGGGGGGGCCATGGGGGTTGTTCGCGGCCTTGACACTCCAGTCCTGTAAGAGTTGCTCAGGCGACAGGCCAGTTTCATTGAAAGAATAGGGGGCAACAATAACGAGCATGTTTTTTTCCAGAGGGATGGTAGGCACTGCGAGGTGTTCGTTGTAAGCATAAAGGCTCACGCTGTGGTTATCGCCGATCTTTTTGGCGGCCATGTTGGCAAAATGAAAGACGCGGTCGGAGACCGAGCTGTCTTGGTCGGTGAATCCGTATGGGCCGTTTCGGAGGAGGTTCCTGCATTTCTCGCAGTCACAATGGCCGCCGCCGTCGGAGGGCTCGACGCTCACAGGGTCATCGGTGCTGCGCGAGATGTCCAGACTGTAATCGCCAAACATTTTCACAATGCCGCCGTCGGTGGCATAATCCTTCGGGTCTTCACAGTAATTCTTGCCGGCAGAATCGGTATAAGTGATGGTCGCATTCGGATCATTGCAGCTTACAGTGCCGTGGTGAGTCCTAACGGAAGTTCGGGAAATGTTTTCTTGTGAGGGTCAAGGATAGGGTGTTTTACTCCGACGGGCGAATCGGGAGATGACAGATCGGGAGAAGAAGCTGTTGGAGTTAAGCCAGGAGGTGATTCCGTGGCTTCTGAAGTGGAATCAGAAGCCGCGGATATCGTTTTGGAGTCGGTCTGTTCGGCAGCTTCATTGTCTGAGGCTTTGTTACAGTCGGAGGTCACGAGGAACAATAAACTGAGAAGCGCCAGAGAGTTTTTTTTGTGAGGTTTTTCATAAAAGTGGGCTCCCTGGTGATTACTGAATGATGGTTTGATCACAGGCGGCGAGACAATTTTCCTTCCGGGCGTCGCAAAGACCATGGATGGCACTCATCTCACTGAGGTGCGCATTAATGTCGTCCATGATATCTTCAAGTCCAGCGGTGGTCTTGTTGCTGATATTGCCGCTGTTGGCCCGGATATATTCATTGACTCCCTTCACAGCGTCTTGCAAGGACCCCTTGACACCGCTGACCCCGTGATAAGTCCCTTCCAGGCAATAGTTATATTTCTTAGTGCAGGCATTCTCACACTCATTGCCCTCTTTTTCATGGAATTCCAGCTTCTCCTCAAAATTGGTGTTATTCTCGTCCTCGTCTGGATCGGTTCCATTGCTGTAGCCTCTGCTTCCCGTCGGGCTGGAATCGGGACTGGCGGAACTGTCGGTGCCGGGAATACCCCCATGATACGAATCACTATCCTCACTGTCGCCGCCACCGACATGATAACAATTGCAACCGGTATCCTCCCAATTGCAGCCGCAATTGTTGACACATGTTGATTCATCAACCTCTTGCCCTTCGGCGCATCTTGCCTCAGGCGAGTTGGATTCGGCATGGACCGAAGAGGTTGAAAGACACAGACCAAAAATAATAAAGAGGCTCAGAATAAATGTAATTAAGCTCTTCATATCAATTCCTCCCTTTCTTATTTCCGCCCAACTAAGCTTGCAGAGCATGCAAGGGGGGTGCCGGTTTTTGGACGGTTCCGGGGTTTAAAGGGGGGCGGGGGGGATTTTCGTGAGGGATTAGAAGCGGTTATCGGAAACAAATAAAACGCCCACACATGTGGTCATGGTCGGGGATTCATTTTTTTTGGGGTTTTTTTGCGGGATCGAGTCCTCAACAATGA
>SBBF01000107.1 GCA_005240075.1 Nitrospira sp. | reverse complement strand
GGGGGGGGCTTTCCTCCTCTGTTTTTGGAGGCGGATTTTGGGTTTCCTTTTCCCCCTCGTACTTTTCTTCCGCCTGCCGGGTTGCTTTGGTGGAAGGAATTGGCTCTTCTTTTGGCTCCCAGTCGAGATTTTTTTCGATGGCTGTCCGGATGACAAAGTCTTTTTTGAAGTGAGTGGATCTCCACCGCAATGTTTTAAAACCCATCAGTTCGGAAGACGATCGAAACAAAAGATCGATTTTGGCCGTATGCCCCACGCGGAGAGTCTGCGGGTATTCCAGTTCATTCTTCAAACCGACCGGAAGAAGATCCCACATTTTTTGATCGACAACCCTTAAATGATTGATGGCTTTGTGGGATCGGCCGACACTATCCTCCAGAGTCCAACGGTCTTTCATGGTGTCGAACGTAATAATGTTGCCCCCCTCGTTGGTAACCACCACATTCAAAATCTTGTATCCGGGGATCAGGTTGTCGAGATCCCGATTATAAAGGGCATCAATCGCTATCCCCCACTGGGGAATCTTCAGGCCCGCTTCCGATTCAATGACTTTGGATTTGGAAGGGGCCCGCTCTTTTTGACCAACTCCTCCGATGGAAGGAAGCGCAAAAAACAGAATGGAAAAATAAAAAACAAAAAAAACTGATTTTTTGTATCTCATCTTGATCATCTATTATCCGTAACAATTCAGTGACGGGTCCTGTCCCTCCTTACCCCCAATCAACGGCTTCGATGTCAGTTGCTCTTGGAGCTCAAATTTGGTTTCTTGGCTCCATCTACAGGATGCTCATTGGGGGGCCCCAGTCGGGCCACCCATCACTGAATTGTTACTACTATCCCAAAAAATAAGGAAGTGCAACCGATCAAAAATGACCCTACGTTGCACTACATGTCTATTCACAGGTTTATCCCCAGTTGTGGATAACTTTTTTTTAAATAATACAATAAGTTGTGGTCTGAAAGGTATCATACACTATATGTTGTGATTTTATCTTTGCAATGACCAAATCAACATGCTACGCTACCTCCATTAACGATTTTTTTCATTAATCTATTGAAAGATTAAAGGGTTAGTTGTAACTCCCACAGGAGTCTGTCGGAAAACTGGTTTCGTAACGAAAAAATGAGCTTTGAGCCGAGACAAGGAAGATGAGCAAAAAGCCCGCAAACGTAGCCAAAGTGCTACGTTGAGGACTTTTTGTGAGTTGTAGGCCAAAGATCTTTTTTGCAGTAGAAAGCAGTTTGCCGACAGACTCCCTACTCCATGAAACTGAAAAGTCTTGAGCTCATCGGTTTTAAATCTTTTGTCGACAAGACGATCATTCTTTTCGAAAAGGAAATCACCTCTATTGTCGGCCCGAACGGATGCGGCAAATCGAATGTTGTCGATGCGATTCGTTGGGTGATGGGGGAGCAGAGTCCCAAGCATCTGCGAGGCAAGCAGATGGAGGATGTCATTTTTTCCGGTTCGGAGGTCCGTCCTTCCCTGTCGATGGCAAGTGTGGAGCTGACTTTTTCCACTTTAGGGTATCAAACTCCCGCCGCTTATCTCAATCATCCTGAAATTTCCATTTGCCGTCGGGTTTATCGAAGCGGCGCGTCGGAGTATTTTATCAACAAAATTCCTGTTCGTCTGAAAGACATTCACGATCTTTTTTTGGGGACAGGAGTGGGAACCAAAGCCTATTCGATTATTGAACAGGGGCGGGTGACCCAGTTTTTGACCGCCCGTCCGGAGGAACGCCGCTACTATATTGAAGAAGCGGCCGGTATCTCCCGTTTCAAAAACCGGAAGGAAGGGGCGCTTCGAAAAATGGAGGCGACCCGCCAGAATCTTCTTCGTCTGTCTGATCTGGTTTCTGAACTGGAACGGCAGATCAACTCTCTCGACCGTCAGGCCAAAAAAGCGGAAAAATACCGAGAACTGAAACAGCAATATCAAAAATGGGATTTGGCTCTTTTATCTTTCAACTTTCACACAGCCTCTCTCCGGCAGACCTCTCTCGAATCGGATTTGCGTCGGCTGAGTGAAGATGAAGCGGCTTCTCAGGCCCGGCTCGCCGAAGAGGAAACGAGGTTGGAGGCGGATCGTCTTCTGATTTCGGAGAAGGAACAAAAAATCAATCAACTCCAGGGGGAGCTTTTTGAAGTTTCCAACGCAGTGATGCTCTCGGAGACGGAGCTTCGGTTTAAAAAAGAGGAGTTTGAGCGTGTTTGTCAATCAATCATGGAGAATCAAAAATTGGCTTCTCTCTTGGGGGAGGAAGAAGAAAACATTGAGGACAAACTGTCGGCAGTGAACGAACAAAAAATGTTGTTCGATCTGGAAAGTCGGAAGCTTGAAGAAGAGATCAAAGTTTTAAGCGGACTGGTGGAGGAGGGGGAGAGGAGGGAGACCGCTTCAAGAATTGAGGTGGAAAGCTTTCGCGAAAAACTCCATCAAAACGAGGCCCGTTATCTGCAGATGGGAACCTTGAGAGGAGCGCAGACCAGCAAATTAGAGGAATTGAAAAAGGAGAGGAAGCTTCATGAGGAGGAATTGGAAAAAAACAGAAAGATTTTTTGGGAAACCCAAAAGTTGTACAAGGAAGCAAGTGGCAATCTGGAGTCGTTAAGGCAGATGAGGCTCGAGCTCGCAGACAGAACCAATCAGCTGATGGAGGAATTAAACGCTCTTCGCCAAAATTTAAAACGGGAAGAGGAAGAGTTGGCGGCGATTCGCGAAAATCTGACACTGCGCAAGTCTCGGCTTGCTTCTTTGGAACAACTGCAAAAAAATTTCGAGGGGTACCAGGAGGGGACCCGGTCGGTTTTGCTTCGCAAACAGAGGGAGGGACGCGATGGAATTATGGGAACGGTGGCTGACCTGGTGGAATCGCCGCCGGAGTATGAAGAGGCGGTGTCGGCTGTCTTGGGGGAAAAACTCCAGTATGTGATCGTCAAAACTGCTGCGGAAGGGGTGGAGGGGGTGGAGTACCTTCGTACGCAGTCTGCCGGCCGCTCGTCGTTTGTTCCCCTTCAGCCACGCCATTATTCTGGCGATGATCAAGTGATCCCCCAGCGTGAAGGGGTCCTGGGCCCCCTGTCTCGTTTTGTCTCGCTCAAAAGCGAATACCAGCATCTTTCCGATTTTCTTTTTGGCGATGTGCTTTTGGTGTCCGATCTTCACAAGGCGCTCGATATCTGGAGTTCCAACGGTCATCGCAAAACGTTGGTGACCTTGCGGGGGGAGGTTGTTGATCCAACGGGCGTGATTTCGGGGGGGCATCCGGCCGCTTCCAACCAGACTCTTCTCTCCATGAAGCGCGAAATACGGGAGCTGGCCGATCTGATTGCTTATCTGGAGGGGGACTTGCGTGAGAAAGAAGCTCTCCGAACCGAATTGGCTCTGCGGGTGGAAGGTTTGTCTTCTTCTTTGGATGAAATGAAACATTCCTCTTACGAAGAATCGGTGAAAATTGCGAACCAGGGAAAGGATGTTGATCAGATCCACAAGGAAATTGATTTGTTGAACAGCCGGCAGGAGGAGTTGGCCAAGCGGCTGGCGCAAGAGAAAGAAGAAGAAAATCAGGCAGCGTTTGTTCTGTCCAGTCTCGATGAGGAAGAGAGAAGTCTGAAAAATCAGATCGAACAAGAAAATGCCGGTCTGGAAAAGAGCCGGGCTGAACTGGATGCCTGTCTTCTGTGGTTGGAGGAAAAAACAAAGGAACTCAATTCTGCCCGAATGGAACAGGCGCAAAGGGAAGAGAAGGGGTTTCGATTGGAGGAAGAAATCAAACGACTGCAGGATGACAAAATCAGAACCCGGCGGAAAATCGCCGAACAGGGGGAACAGTTGGAAGCGCACCAGGGAAAACGGGAATCGCTTGAGAGGGATTTGAACCATTTGGACCGGTTGATTTTAAAAAAGTCGAAAGAAAAAAAGGAAAAAGAATTAAACTATGCCGGGGAGAGGGAATCTTACGAAAAATTGGTGACCTCCGTGAGAGAAGCGGAATTCGGGTTGAAGGAACTGAGAAAAAAAGTGGAAGAGGCCACCCGGTGCCTGAATCAAACAACGCTTGCCTTAACCGATATCAGGGGAAAGATGAGAATGAGCGAGGAACAATGTTTGGAGAGGCACCAGATGTCTTTGGCGGAAATTTATTCTCAGCACTTGAATAGCGAGTTCGATCAAGATGAGGCGGAAGCGACCGTTTTGGAATTAAAAGACAAGTTGGCGCGGATGGGAGAAGTGAACATGGGAGCGTTGGCGGAGTATGAGGAGTTAAAAACCCGTTTTGATTTCCTCACAAAACAACAAGAGGATTTGGAAGCCTCGCTGGCGAGCCTGGAGCGGGTAATCCAAAAAATCAACCGGACGAGCAAGGAGCGTTTTCTGCAAACGTTCCAGTTGGTCAACGAAAAATTCCAGCTTCTTTTCCCCAAACTGTTCCGCGGCGGACGGGCCAGGCTGGTGTTGACCGACGAAAACAATCTGCTGGAGACCGGTGTCGACGTGGTGGCCCAACCGCCGGGCAAAAAACTTCAATCGATTACTCTCCTTTCCGGTGGAGAAAAAGCGCTGACGGCGGTTTCTCTTATTTTCTCCATTTTTCAGATCAAACCTTCTCCCTTTTGTATCCTGGACGAAGTCGATGCGCCGCTGGATGAAGCCAATGTGGAGAGATATAATGAATTATTGCGGGAGATGACCCCTCAAACCCAGTTTGTGGTGATCACCCACAACAAGCAGACAATGAGCCGTTCCGACGCGTTGTACGGAATTACGATGCAGGAGCCGGGAATATCGCAGTTGGTCTCCGTAGACTTAAAGCAATCAAATTGACAACGGGGATAAAATCACCTAAAAATTACATAAATTTACAATGATTTCTTCCTATGTTCCCATCCTTGTGCTGTTTGTCTTTGCGGGTTTGTTTGCCGGGGCTTTTTTGGGGATTTCGGCCCTTCTGGGACCCAAAAAAAAGAGCCACGCCGGGGATTCAATTTACGAATGTGGTCCTGCTCCCGTTGGCGGTGCGCGCGAGCGCTTTTCGGTAAAATTTTTTTTGGTGGCGATTCTCTTTATTCTTTTTGACATTGAAGTGGTTTTTCTTTTTCCCTGGGCGATTCTTTTCAGACAATTTGTGAATGAAGGAATGGGGCTTTTTGTTTTTGTGGAAATGGCGGTTTTTTTGGTGATTCTGGTGCTGGGTTATATTTTCGTCTGGCGCAAAAGGGCGCTCGATTGGCGGTAGGGAAAGCGAGCAATCTGGCTTTGTCCCGAAGGGATCCCTTCGGGACCAGTTGCGAGCGCGGGGTTTGGGGCCATCGAAGGCCCGAAATAAAATAAAGCGAATAGCAACAAACGGGCCGACGGGGCCCCAAATATAATGGACTTCAAACGTTTCTTTGGTGATACGATTTTGACGACCAAAATCGAATCGGTGGTCAACTGGGGGCGGAAATATTCGCTCTGGCCGATGCCCTATGGAACCGCCTGTTGCGCCATTGAATTCATGGGGACCGTTTCCAGCCAGTTTGATGTGTCCCGTTTTGGAGCGGAAGTGGTCCGATTTTCTCCCCGCCAGTCTGATTTGCTCCTGGTGATGGGGACGATCAATTACAAGCAGGCTCCCGCCTTGAAGAAAATTTATGAACAGATGTGCGAACCCAAATGGGTGGTGGCGGTGGGGGCTTGTGCCGCCTCCGGCGGTTTTTACAACAACTACAGCGTTCTTCAGGGGATTGACGAAATTATTCCGGTGGATGTTTATGTGCCGGGGTGTCCTCCACGCCCGGAGCAGATTCTAGATGCGGTGATGAAAATTCAGGCGAAGATTGATTACCATGCTTGAAGTATTAAAACAAAAATTTGGTTCGGCAATTCTCGATCATCATCAAAACTATGGGGATGAAACCGTTGTTGTGGATCGCGCCTCCATTTTAGAGGTCATGAAATTTCTCAAGCAAAATGCAGCCTGTCCTTTTAATCTCTTTTTAGATCTTGGTGGTGTTGACTATCCAAACAGAAATCCCCGGTTTGAGCTGGTCTATCATCTCTATTCCCTTCCGCGAAACAGGAGAATCAGGATTAAAACGGCCCTTCCCGAATCGGATCTTAAAATCCGTTCAGTGATTTCAGTCTGGGAGTCGGCCGACTGGTTTGAACGGGAAGCTTTTGACATGTTTGGAATTCATTTTGAGGGGCACCCCAATTTAAAGAGACTCCTCATGTGGGAAGGCTTTCAGGGGCATCCGTTGAGAAAAGATTATCCCATCGACAAACGACAACCGATTCCGGTGATGGCCGATTTGGTGTGATCGTGCGGAGAGAATTATGGTAACCGTGATGGGTGGCCCGACTGGGGGCCCCCCAATGAGCGCCTGCAGATGGAGCCAAGAAACAGTCAACTTTAGTTAAAGAAACCATCGACATCGAAGCCGTCGATTGGGGGTAAGGAGGGACAGGACCCGTCACGGTTACAGATTATGAATACGGCAAAACGCGAACTCGAAACCAACACGATGCTCCTTAATCTGGGTCCCTCCCACCCGGCGATGCATGGGGCGTTGCGCACGCAGATTGAGCTGGATGGGGAGCTGATCGTCCGCGCCGCCAGCGAAATGGGGTACCTGCACCGCTGTTTTGAAAAACATTCGGAGCATTCCACCTATCAGCAGGTCATCCCCTACACCGATCGTCTGAATTACCTTTCCGCGTTGATGAACAATGTCGGCTACTGCCGGGCTGTGGAAAAGCTTTTGGGAATTGAGACGCCGGAGCGATGTATTTTGATCCGGGTGGTGATGTGCGAACTGTCGCGGATTATGGATCATCTTGTTTGTGTGGGAACCAATCTGGTTGATATCGGCGCGCTCACCAATTTCTGGTATTTTTTCAATGTTCGCGAAAAAATCTACACCCTGATTGAAAAAGTAACCGGCGCCCGGCTCACCTATGCCTACACGCGGATTGGGGGGGTGGCGCGCGACATTTATCCCGATTTTCCGGCTGAAGTAAAATCGGTTCTCAAAGAAGTGGATCAGGCAGTCAACGATGTGAGGGGGTTGGTGGTGAACAACCGGATTTTTGTCGAGCGGACTGTGGATGTGGGACGGGTGACCAAACAACAGGCGATTGAATGGGGTTTTACAGGCCCTTGTCTGCGCGCTTCGGGGGTACCGCACGATCTGCGGAAATCAGAGCCCTATTACTTGTACAACGAGTTTGATTTTGACATTCCCATTGCTGAAAACGGGGACACCTACGATCGAACGATGGTCCGTTTTGAAGAAATCCGGCAGAGCGGCCGGATTATTCATCAGGCGCTCGATCGTTTAAGGCCGGGCCCGGTTCATTCGGATGATCCCCGCGTGGTGATGCCCCCCAAGGAGGAGGTCTATGGGAGCATTGAAGGGTTGATGCGTCATTTCAAGTTGATCATGCATGGGATCGAACCGCCGCCGGGAGAGGTTTACAGCGCGACGGAGGCGGCCAACGGCGAGCTTGGTTTTTATATTGTGAGCGACGGATCGATGCATCCGTATCGCATCAAGGTGCGCCCCCCCTGTTTTCCCCTTTTTGCAGCGTTTGAAAAAATGATTGAAGGGTTGATGGTGGCCGATGCGATTGCGATTTTGGGGAGTTTAAATATTGTTGTTGGTGAATTGGACCGATGATTGAATTTTCTACACAGACTAAAAAGAAATTGGAAGAATGTTTAACCCACTATCCCACCAGACAGGCGGCTCTCTTGCCGACTCTTTGGTTGGCGCAGGAGGAATTTGGGACGGTGACTCTGGAAGTCATGGAGTATGTCGCTGGCCTCCTCGATATCTCGCCCGCCCATGTTTATTCGGTAGCGACATTCTATACCATGTTCCACCTCAAGCCGGTGGGCAAATATCATCTGCAGGTTTGCCGTACCTTGTCGTGTGCTTTAATGGGGGGAGAGCGGATTTTGGATCATCTCAAAAAAAGATTGGGAATCGAGGAGGGGGAAGTCACCCCCAATGGAAAATTTTCGCTCTGTGCGGTGGAGTGTCTCGCCAGTTGCGGTACGGCGCCGGCGATGATGATCAACGAAAAATATTATGAGAATCTGGATGTGCAGAAGGTGGAAAAAATTTTGGATGAATTAAAATAATGGCTCTTGTTCTCACAAATCGTGTCGGTCTCAAAGACTCCCATACGCTAGAAGTTTATAAAAAAACCGGCGGCTATGCGTCTGTTGAGAAGCTCTTTGCGATGGAGCCGGGTACAGTCATTGAAGAAGTCAAAAGTTCCGGTTTGAGGGGGAGGGGGGGGGCCGGATTTTCGTGCGGACTCAAGTGGAGTTTTGTTCCGCAAAATATAGGGAAGCCGGTTTATCTCTGTGTGAACGCCGATGAATCAGAACCGGGAACTTTTAAAGACCGGCTTCTGTTGGAAGAAGATCCGCATCAATTAATAGAAGGGATCGTCATTGCCTGTTACGCGATTCGTTCCACGACCGCCTATATTTATATTCGTGGCGAATTTGATCTTTCTTATCGCCGGATCGAACAGGCGGTCAAGGAAGCTTATCAGGCCGGTTTTTTGGGAAAGAACATTTTTGGAAAAAAATATGATTTGAATGTGACGGTTCACCGCGGGGCGGGGGCTTATATTTGCGGCGAGGAGACGGCGCTTCTTAATTCACTGGAAGGAAAAAAGGGGGAGCCCCGCATTAAGCCCCCCTTTCCAGCGGTGGCCGGGCTGTTTGGTTGTCCAACGATTGTCAACAATGTCGAAACGCTCTCAGCCCTCCCCTTTATTATCAATGAGGGGGCTTTAGCCTACCGGAAATGGGGGACGGAAAAATCGCCCGGCACGAAACTCTTTTCGGTGTCGGGGCATGTGGTTCGTCCCGGCACTTATGAAGTCCCGCTTGGTTATCCCCTCAAAGATTTGATCTATAAAGATTGCGGCGGGATTCCCGATGGAAAAAAATTAAAAGCGGTTATTCCCGGCGGTTCTTCGGTTCCGGTGTTGACGGCGGAGGAGGCGGAAAAAACTTTTCTCGATTATGAATCGATCGCTCAATACGGCTCCATGCTCGGTTCTGGCGGGGTGATGGTGATGGATGAAGATGTCGACATGGTTTGGGCCTTGCGCAACCTGTCCAGGTTTTATGCACACGAATCGTGCGGACAATGCACCCCTTGCCGCGAAGGAACCGGATGGGTGGATAAAATATTGCAGAGGGTTTTAAACGGAGGGGGAACTCTGGAAGATTTGGCTCTCTTGAAGGAAATCAGCGACAACATGATGGGGAAAACGATTTGTGTTTTAGCCGATTCCATTGCCATGCCGGTTTTAAGTTTTATCAAAAAATTTCCGGCTGATTTTGAGAGATATGTCAGATCGCATAGCGCTGGCGGAAAAATGAGGATTTTGGGTTGATGATGACGATCTGATTTTTATGCCAAAAATTAAATTAACAATCGATGGGAAACCGGTGGAAGTTGAAGCGGGGACCACTCTTTTACAGGCCGCTGAAACAGTGGGAATCCAAATCCCCCACTACTGCTATCATCCCGGATTGAAGCTGGCCGGGAACTGCCGGATGTGTCTCGTGGAGGCTGAAAAAATGCCCAAACCGTTGGCCAGCTGTGTGGCGCCGGTTCAAGAGGGAATGGTAGTCAAGACGAATACGGACAATGTCATCTCCCTGCGCCGGTCGGTGATGGAATTTCTGCTCATCAATCATCCGCTTGACTGTCCTACCTGTGATCAGGCGGGGGAATGCCGTCTGCAGGATTATTACATGCAGTACGACAAAATCCCTTCCCGTTTTCATGAAGAAAAAGTCCACAAGGACAAGATGATTGATTTGGGGGCTGGTGTGATGCTCGATCAGGAGCGCTGTATTGCCTGCACCCGTTGCATCCGGGTTTGTCAGGAGGTGGCGGGGGTTGATGAACTTTGTTTGAGCAATCGCGGAGATCATGTGACGATTACCACATTTCCCGGCAAGGAACTTTCCAATCCCTATGCGGGGAATACGGTGGATGTCTGTCCCGTGGGGGCTTTGACCTCCAAAGAATTCCGTTTTAAAAAAAGGGTCTGGTTTTTGGAATCGACCTCTTCCGTTTGCCCCGGTTGTTCGCGGGGGTGCAATATCACCGTTCAACATCAGGAATCGAAGGTTTATCGTCTTCTCCCCCGCCTCAATTCAGAAGTGAATTCTTATTGGATGTGTGATGAAGGGAGGTATGGTTTTGATTCTGTCAACGACCATCGGGTTTTGCGGGCCCGGATTAATGAGGAAGGAGTCAGTGAGGAGGCCGGCCATGAAGACGCGCTTGTGGAACTCGCTTCGCTGTTAAGAGAAACCTCTCTCTCTGAAATCGCGGTTGTGGGGCATGCCTCTGAAACGTGTGAGACGCTGGAGAACCTCCAGCAGTTTGCAAAAAACTCTCTCAAGTCCCGATATTTTTTTTATAGTCGTTTTGATCCTCCCCATCCTTACTCGGATAACATTCTCATGACCGCGGACAAAAATGCGAATCAGAAGGGGGTCGATCAGTTGGGATTTAAACCGTTGTCCGATTTAAAAAGCGCTGTCGGAGTTCTTGTTTTGCGTGATTTGACGGGTCAGGAAATGGAGCTGTTGGATCGGTTGCAAATTCCTGTTTTGGCTTTTTTTGCAGTGAACGAGTCTCCCTTGTGTACCAAAGCAAAGATCGTATTGCCGATTCCTTCTTACGCAGAACAGGAGGGGCATTTTATTAATGTGCAGGGGAAGAAACAAAAAATTGTCCCCGCTTTTGAGCCGAGAGGGGAATCGAGACTGGTCACTGAGTGGCTGAATGATTTAAAAGATTTATTGGAGAGCGCCGGTCAAAAAAAGAAAATTGCGTGTTAATCATCATTCTTAAAATTCTGATTCCGTTTCTCATTATCTTTAACATGATTCCTTTTTTGATTTGGCTGGAGAGAAAGGGATCAGCTTATATTCAAGACCGCCATGGTCCAAACCGGGCCGCTTTTTTCGGAATCCGTCTGGGGGGGATGCTCCACTCGTTGGCCGATGTATTAAAATTGATCACAAAGGAAGATATTATTCCCCTTCATGTCCATAAACCGTTTTATCTTTTGGCTCCCTTTTTGGCCTTGACGGTTGCCTGTGTGACTTATGCCGTTGTCCCTTTTGCCCATCCGATTGAAATTAATGGGGAACCTTTTACTTTTCAGGCGGCCGATTTGAATGTGGGGATTCTCTACATACTGGCCATGGCGTCGCTGGGAGTTTATGGGGTGATGCTGGCGGGGTGGTCATCCAACAACAAATATTCTCTGCTGGGGGGGGTCAGGTCTTCCGCCCAGATGTTGAGCTACGAAATTGCCATGGGGTTGTCGCTCATTTCGGTTTTAATGGTGGGGGGAAGTCTGGAATTGAACAATTTGGTGATTTCCCAGGGGGCCACCCCCTGGAGTTGGAATTTTTTAACCCAGCCGGTCGCTTTTTTTCTTTTTACCACAGCCGCCTTTGCCGAAACCAACCGGAATCCCTTTGATCTTCCGGAAGGGGAGTCGGAGCTGGTGGCCGGCTATCATACGGAATACAGCTCCATGAAGTTTGCCATGTTTTTTATGGCCGAGTATGCGCATGTGATCATGGCCTCCGCGCTCATTGCCCTTCTCTTTTTTGGCGGCTGGCAGGTTCCTTTGATGAGCACCGATTTTTTGAGGGAGCAGGCGGGCCTTGGGCTTTATATTCTTCTGCTTGCCCACGGTATTTTGTTTATGGTTGCCGGAATTTTTTTGCTGACCTGGTTTAAGAAAGGGAAGTATGGCGATTTGCGTGATTACGAAGTCCTTGTTTGGGGCATTCCCCTGGTGTTGGCGGGATTGGGTTTAAGTCTTTACACATTGTTGCATGGGAGTTTTGATTTGACTCCACTCGGTTCCCAGATTTTTGCCGCTGTTGTTCAGTTCATGACCTTCATGGCAAAAATTTTGTTTTTTTGCTGGTTTTTTATCTGGATTCGCTGGACTCTTCCCCGTTTTCGATACGATCAATTGATGGGGTTGGGGTGGAAAGTCATGTTGCCATTGGGGTTGATGAACCTGGCGGTGACCGGAATTATATTGTTAATGAGGTAGGGGCGATCCTTGTGATCGCCCTTCAATAGGGCGAATACAAGATTCGCCCCTACAAATTATGTCCGAAACCATTTTTTTCTACATTTTTGCCGTCATCAGTGTGGGGATGGTCCTTCTCATGATCTTCCAGACCAATCCGATTGTGAGCGCCCTCTATCTTGTTTTCGGATTTTTCGGCGTGGCGGGGCTCTACGTTCTTCTCTCCGCCCCCTTTGTAGCGGTTCTGCAGGTGTTGGTCTATGCCGGCGCCATTATGGTTTTGTTTCTTTTTGTGTTGATGCTGTTGAATCTCCGGAAGGAAGATCTGGTTTATGACCGTTTGAATTGGCGAAAAATAGGGGTGGGGGGGGTTGCGATTTTGTTTCTCGGATTTTTGGCTCACCATTTTACCCGCATTCAGATTCAGCCTTTTTTTGATCTGCCTGAAAATTTTGGAACCCCCGAAGGGGTGGGGCGGCTTTTGTTTACCACCTATCTGATCCCGTTTGAGTTGGTTTCTATCTTGCTATTGGTGGCGATTATTGGTGCGGTGGTTTTGGGAAAGAGACAATAAATGATCACGATTCATCACTATTTGATTCTCTCTGCTCTTCTCTTTACGCTAGGGCTCCTGGGGGCTGTTTTGCGCAAGAATATTCTGATTGTTTTGATGTCGATTGAAGTGATGATGAATGCCATCAATCTGACTTTTATTGCTGTGTCCCGCTACTTGAGGGTCATGGATGGCCATGTGGTTGCTTTTTTTGTGATGGCGGTGGCGGCCGCCGAGGCGGCCATTGGGCTGGCGATTGTGGTTTCGTTGTTCAGAACCAGACAAACCATCAAGACGACCGATTGGAGGATGATGCGTGGTTAAATTTCTTCCCCTGATTCCCCTTCTCCCGTTGGCCGGTTTTTTGTTTAATGCCGGATTGGCTCTGGTTGCTACGCGTCGAAAAAAAGCGCCGGCCGAATGGCTCCCTTCGCTCATCGGTTGTCTCGCTCCGTTTTTGTCGTTTGTTCTTTCCGTTGGGGCTTTTTGGGTTTTGCGGCAGAATCCTCATGAACCTTTAATCACGGGTCCTCTCTTTTCCTGGTTTTCAACTAGTCTCCTCTCCGTTGATTTTGGTTTTTTGGTTGATCCCTTATCCAGCGTGATGATTTTGATTGTGACCGGAGTGGGGACTCTCATTCATATTTATTCCATCGGCTATATGAAGGGGGATCAAGGTTTTGCACGGTACTTCTCTTATTTGAATCTTTTTCTTTTTTTCATGCTTCTCTTGGTCATGGGGGATAATCTTCTGGTTCTTTTTGTCGGTTGGGAAGGGGTGGGGTTGTGTTCTTATCTGTTGATTGGTTTCTGGTTTACGGATGCCGAAAAAGCGGCGGCTGGTTTCAAGGCTTTTGTGGTCAACCGGATTGGTGATTTTGGATTTTTGATCGGTCTCTTTCTCATTTTGTTTGCCTTTCTCTCCCAAAGTCAGGGATCGGAAAACAGTTATCTGAATTATTCCTTCATGGAGAACCACAAGGAAATTTTTGCGCCGCTTGCCACGGTGATTACCCTTTGCCTCTTTGCAGGAGCGACCGGCAAGTCGGCTCAAATCCCCCTTTATGTCTGGTTGCCCGATGCCATGGCGGGCCCGACCCCTGTTTCCGCCCTGATCCATGCGGCAACCATGGTCACCGCCGGCATTTATATGGTGGCCCGACTTTTTTTTCTGTTTGAAATGGCACCGGTGACTCTGAGTATCATCGGCTCCATTGGTCTTGCCACCGCTTTGATGGCCGCGTTGATCGGACTAACCCAATATGACATTAAAAAAGTGTTGGCTTATTCGACTGTCTCTCAACTGGGTTACATGTTCCTCGCTTTGGGGATGGGGGCCCCCGTTGCGGCCATCTTTCATCTGATGACGCATGCTTTCTTCAAGGCCTGTTTGTTCCTGGGAGCGGGGAGTGTGATCCATGCCCTCCACGATCAGGATATCCGGAATATGGGGGGATTGTTTTCGAAAATGAAATATACCGGCATCACATTCCTGGTCGCCACGTTGGCGATCGCAGGAATTCCGCCTCTTTCCGGTTTTTTCAGCAAGGATGAAATTTTGTTGATGACTTATGTGAACGGCTCTCCTGTTTTTTATATTCTATCTGTTTTGACTGCCGGGTTGACCGCTTTCTACATGTTCCGTCTGTTTGTTACTACTTTTTTGGGGAAAACGCGCCATCCTCATCCCGATCATATTCATGAATCATCCCTTGTCATGGTTTATCCTTTAAAGATTCTGGCCTTTTTGTCAATTGTGGGAGGACTGGTTGGTCTGCCGCATGTGTTAGGGGGAGAAAACAGGATTCATCACTGGTTGGGATATCTCAAGGAAGCCACAGAGGTTCCCCATCAGTTAGAATTGAGACTGATGGTGATATCAACGGTGTGGTGTCTGTTCATGAGTGGGCTCGCTTTTTATCTTTATTGCTGCCATCCGGGGTGGACAAAAAGATTGAAGCAAAAGGGGGCTCTCATCTATTCCTTTATTTTCAACAAATTTAAGATCGATGAATTGTATCAGGCGGTCATTATTAAACCTCTGCTTTTTATTTCAACGACTCTTCTTTGGAAAGGTTCCGACCAAAAAATTGTAGATGGAATTTTGGTTCATGGATGGACAAAGGTAGCCACCGTTTCAGCCCGTCTCTTGAGTCTTCTCCAGACTGGAGTTCTGGGACATTATCTTCTATTTTTGTGGGGGGGGTTGATTGTTTTTTTGTTTCTGGCGGTCAGATAAAAAATGGAATTTGTCACTCATCACATTTTAACTCTGGTTATTTTTATTCCCCTGGTTGCTGCTCTTCTTCTGGTGGCCCTCCCTCGCGAGGAGAAAAAAATTATTTTCATGACAGGATTGGTTTTTTCAATCATCGAGTTTTCGGCCTCTCTTCATCTTTACTTTCATTTTCAAAACAGTGGAACTTTCGAATTCATGGAAGTTCATTCCTGGATTCCCGCCTGGAAGGTTCAGTATCTGGTGGGGATTGATGGGGTCAGTCTCTTGCTGATTTTGCTGACGACCCTTTTAACCCCCTTGGCACTTCTGGCATCTTTTACCAGCATTTCCCAGCATACCAAAGAATTTGTGATTGCTCTCCTGGTTTTGGAGGCAGGCATGATTGGTGTTTTCGGTTCACTCGATCTTTTTCTTTTTTATGTTTTTTGGGAAGTGATGCTGATTCCGATGTATTTGTTGATCGGGATCTGGGGGGGGACCAGGCGGATTTACGCGGCGATCAAGTTTTTTATCTACACCATGTCAGGTTCCGTTCTGATGCTGATAGCGGT
>SBBF01000065.1 GCA_005240075.1 Nitrospira sp. | reverse complement strand
CGCCTTGATGGCCTGCGCGCTTTTCAAAGCAGCAGCTTTTTCTTCCGGAGTTGGAGGGGCTTCTTCTTTTTTCTTTTTTTCCTTTTTATCTCCAGCCGGTTTTTCCTCTTCCGGCTTTTTGAAATCAATCTGAATTTGTGAGAAAGCAACTTTTGTGAATTGAGTCTCCTTGTTTTTTTCAAAATATTCCTTCACCTTCTTTTCCATCTCCTCTTCCAGTAAAGCCTGAGCGATCACCACCCGCCGGTAGAGCGCCGCCTTGTTGACGACATCTTCATTTTTATCCAGTCCCCGCTTGACGCTTTCCTGATAGAGAAGTTCCTGTTCCACCAGATTATCGATTATTTTTTTCCGGCTGGCCGGGTTGTTGATTTGGCCTTTCACCCGCGGATTAATCCGGGCCAGAAAATCAAGATAACCCTCGTGAATGGTGGTATCGTTGATTTTGACCAGTTCTTTTCCCTTTTTAAGAGAAGCATCCGTCTTCTGTTCCGGCTTGTCCTCCTGCCGCACCAGCTTGATGTTGTCACAGCAGGACAAAAGAAAAAAATTGATAAATAACAGCAAGAATGTTGATTTCATGATCCCTCTCCTTGGAAAATGGTGACGATGTTAATAAAACGGGGAAAATATTAGCGGTGATTTCAATGAAATGCAATTGTAATCACATTGCCTGTCTTATTGCCCCATTGGTTGATTCATCTGGTCCATCTGATCCATGGGGCGATCCCCGTCGGATGGCCCCATGGAATCTTGAGGTCCTTTATCCTGATCGTTTCGACGATCCTCCGGAAGCATCGAGGGGCCCATTTGAGGGCGGGGGCTTGTTCGATAGCTTTCACCGTGGCGTCCTCTCTGCGGGCCGAATCGTTCAAAAGGCAATCCCCGCCGTTGGGTCGGGTTTTTGTATTCCTGATACGAATTGATTGCCGTGCAGAGGATCGCCAAAAAAGCACCCGCCATGATTCCATAGACGACGATTTTGGAGAATGTCGGACAACAGGCCGTTTTTTGCTGGTTTAAAAATTGAAGCAAAAAAACGCTTAAACCCAAGGCGATTAATTCAAGAGCAAAAGCGATATTGGCATCGAATGACATGATAGACACCTTCCTGCTCGCCTCTAGTTTCGCGATGAAGGGAGCCTCCCGGCTCAGGACTGGCAAAGCCAGATCCTTCGTCAACTAGCGTAGCGTGCGAGCAAATTGTTTTGAAAAATATAATAATTGAGATTAAACAGAGAATAAACAAAAAAATAATGTCGACCTTGATCGTGTTAAAAGTTCCATTGACAGCAAGGGGATTCTGCACATAATCGAACGCTTTATGGAAAAAAATCTGGTTATTGTTGAATCCCCCGCCAAGGCCAAGACTATTGGAAAGTACCTGGGGAAAAATTTTGTGGTCAAAGCTTCCATTGGTCATCTCAAAGATCTCCCCGCAAAAAAACTGGGGGTGGACGTCAAAAAAAATTTCAAGCCCGACTACGAAGTCATCAAGGGAAAGAAAAAGATTATTGATGAAATCACAAAGACAGCCCAAACTGTTGGCAAGGTTTTTTTGGCCCCCGATCCGGACCGCGAAGGGGAAGCGATTGCCTGGCATGTGGCGGAAGAGATCCGTTCCAAAAAGAAATCCCCCCCTATTTTCAGGGTTCTGTTCAACGAAATCACCAAAAAAGGGGTGTTGGATGGGATTAACAATCCGGTAGAAATCAACCAGAACATGTTCGAGGCCCAGCAAGCCCGCCGGATTCTCGACCGGCTGGTCGGTTATCAGATCAGCCCCCTTCTCTGGGATAAAGTGAGACGGGGTCTTTCAGCGGGTCGGGTCCAATCGGTTGCGGTACGTATTGTTTGCGAACGGGAAGCGGAAATCCGCGCGTTTCAATCGGATGAGTACTGGAATCTGGAAGTGAAGCTGGAAGGGAGTCTTCCCCCTCTTTTTACAGCGCGCCTTCATAAGAAGGGGGGAGAAAAAATCGATCTGAAAACGGGGGAGGAAGCGCAAAAGTTAGTCGATTTTTTGAAACAAATTCCTTTTGTTCTAACTTCAATCCAGAAGAAGGAACAAAAGAGACATCCCTCTCCCCCCTTTATTACATCCAAACTTCAGCAGGAGGCCTCCCGCAAGCTTGGGTTTAGCCCCAAAAAAACAATGATGCTGGCCCAGGGGCTTTATGAGGGGGTGGATATAGCCGGCGAGGTAACCGGTTTGATTACCTACATGAGAACCGATTCGGTCAGAGTTTCCCCGGTGGCTCTTGAGGAAGTGAGAGACTATATTCCCAAAACTTTTGGGAAGGAATTTTTACCCGACGAGCCCAATTATTACAAATCCAAGAAGGGGGCTCAGGATGCGCACGAAGCGATTCGTCCCACCAGTATTCAATTCCCCCCTGAATTTGTCAGGCCGTATTTAAAAAAGGACGAGTTTCGTCTTTATGAACTGATCTGGAAACGGTTTGTGGCGAGCCAAATGAAACCGGCGCTGATGGAAAGAACTCTCTTTCTGATTATGGCGGCGGATTGCGAGTTCAGGGCGAACGGTTCGATCATCACCTTTCCTGGATTTATTTCTGTCTACATGGAGGGAAGAGATGCTGAAGTGGTCAAAAAAGAAAATGAAGAAGAATCGGAGGGGGAAGGGGTCTTGCCTCCCCTGAAAGAAGGGGAAACACTCAAAACAGTTGAATTTCTCCCTTCCCAGCATTTTACCGAGCCCCCCCCCCGATTTACGGAAGCCTCGCTGGTCAAGGAATTGGAAGAAAAAGGAATCGGCCGCCCCTCCACGTATGCCTCCATTTTGACGGTCATTCAGGATAAAAAATATGTTGAAAAGACGGAGGCCAAAAATCTTCGGCCGACTGATTTGGGCATTCTGGTGAATGATCTTTTGGTGAAACATTTCCCCTCGATTTTGGATGTCCAGTTTACCGCCCATATGGAGGAGGAGCTGGATGAAGTGGAAGAGGGAAAGATGAAATGGGTCGATACCTTAAAAGAATTTTATGAACCCTTCTCCAAAGTTTTGGGGGAGGCCAAAGTCAACATGAGGGATGTCAAAAGGCAGGAAATTTTGACCAAAATTGTCTGCGACAAGTGTGGTTTTCCGATGGTGATCAAATTTGGCCGGCATGGGGAATTTTTGGCCTGCCAGAACTACCCTGATTGTAAAAATACGAAAGAGTTCACAAGATCCGGGACGGGAGAGATTGAAGTCCAGAAAAGAGTGGAGACCAATGAGACCTGCGAAAAATGCGGTTCTCCCATGATCATCAAACGGGGGCGGTTTGGTCAATTTATGGCCTGTTCCGCCTATCCGGAATGTAAAAATACAAAGTCCATTTCGATCGGTGTTAACTGCCCCCGGTGCGGCAAGCCTGTTGCTG
Organism: Nitrospira sp.; assembly: GCA_005240075.1. Lineage (GTDB taxonomy): Bacteria > UBA10199 > UBA10199 > UBA10199 > SBBF01 > SBBF01. The sequence continues at coordinate 18,382 of SBBF01000065.1, read as the reverse complement.
AGAGAAGATCCAAGAGGGGAAAATCTTTTTATGGATGCACCGGGTATCCTGCCTGCAAGTTCGCCAGCTGGGACAAACCGGTCAACTCAGCCTGTCCCGAGTGCGGTTCCTCTTATCTGGTTGAAAAATATTCAAAGGCGAAGGGGGTGAAGATTGTCTGTCCGGAGAAGGGGTGTCGCTATCAAAAAATTGCCTCGTAATATTCGAATCGGTTCCCGTGGTTCCGTCTTGGCCCTTTGGCAGGCCCATTGGACGGCAAACGAACTTGAAAAACAGTGGCCCGAGCTGAAAGTTCAGATTATTCCAATTAAAACATCGGGCGATCTTTCTCAAAATAAATCGACTCAAGTGGGCAACAAATCCCAGTTCATCAAGGAAATCGAAGAGGCTCTTTTGGACAAAAAAATTGATCTGGCAGTCCATAGCATGAAGGATATGCCCGCAGATCTTCCTCTTCCTCTTGTCATTGTCGCCATTCCCCGCAGGGAAGAACCATTTGATGTGTTGATCAGTAAAAATAAATTAAAGTTTGATTTTCTTCCCCCTGATTCTACAATTGGTACCTCGAGCATCCGCAGAAAATGCCAGCTCAAACGGTTGAGAGCCGATCTTGTCTATCAGGATATCCGGGGCAATATAGAGACGCGGATTAAAAAAATGGAACAGGGGGATTTTTCGGCTCTTGTTTTGGCGGAGGCGGGATTAAAGAGACTCGGATTGGAAACTTGTATCACCCAGCGTCTGCCGATTATTCCTGCCGTGGGGCAAGGGGCTCTGGCTCTTGAAGCCAGGGCTGATGACGACTGGGTGACTGATTTAGTTAAGCCGCTCAACCATCCTGAAAGCGCCCTTTGTGTGACGGCCGAGCGGATTTTCATGAAAACCGTGGGAGGAAATTGCCAGGTTCCTCTTTCCTGTTATGTTTGGAAAGAGGGAGGCCAATTTTCAGTTCAAGCTTTTATTTCAGATTTGAAGGGGGAAAGAATTGTTCAAAGAGAAGCGATTTTTCCTGAAAAAGAAATTGATAAAAAAGTCGCTCAATTGGCTTTGGAGATGCTTGAAGAGGGAGGAGGGGCTATTTTGAGAGCTTTGGGAGTCTGCCCCTTGGGTTGAAAGACAAAATTCTTTGCCCCCTCGATCAAACGGAAAGGGCGTCCGCTGGCAAGGGCTCTTTCTTTGACTTTTTCACGCGTTCTTTGCTCTAACGAGAGAGGGATTTCGTTGTCCAGCGCCATCTTGATCAAATGATAGACATTCTTTTTGATCAAAAACTCCGAATGACTGACTCCTTCCACCTCCAGATTTTTCACATTTTCTGCCTCTTCCAGGACGGCACAGGGATAGGGGCAAATAAAATCATCCTTTGAATAAATGGAATAAAGTTTGACTTTTTTGGGAAAGAGGCCGCTTTTTAATTTTTTGATGAACGTGGACATCGGCGTCATTTGACGAAGACTTTTAAAAACAAAAGGCAAGGGGGTAAACAGGGAGAGGAAAGCCCACGGATTTCCATTATGGGGAGCCCCCAGCGTGATGAGATGGCTGACCCTCCGGTCTCCCCCCAATCTTTTAATGTAGTAATGTCCGATCAATCCCCCTTTGGAGTGACTGATGATGGAGAGTTTGCCGCGGAATTCATATTTTTTGTAGAGCCGCTCAATTTTTTGGTCGATGTAAGCCCCCAACTCCTCCACAGCCCGGGTGTTAAAGGTTCCAAAAATCCCCCCCAAATTAATGCTGAAAACCGTATATCCGTCGTTATAGAGACGGCGCTCCAGAATGGAAAAAGTTCTGCGTGTTGCCCCAAACCCGTAGAGGAGGAGAACCGGATTTTTGCTCCTTTTTAACTCTGCTTTTCTTTCAACGCGGTTCCCTCTCAGAGTCAAAGCGACAATCGTCCCCCAACTTTTGGTTCTTCTGGCCACTCTGCGAATAACTCGCTTAAGGGTATTGATCGGCATTAATGATTATCTTAACAGTTCATTACGCGGCGTGTCAAACTGGACTCAACGGGGGGGTTAATAGTCTGCAGGGCCACCCGCAAGTTTCTGTTTCAGGTGTCCACAATTCATGAATTCAAGGGAGAGATTTCCTGTTTTACGACGGTAAGGGTGGTCGATATCCGAAGACACAATCCAATTTTTCCCTTCAGGATAATGCGAACGAAACAGGCAAAGATTCTTTGGATCAAATGACTGCTCTTTCCATTTGCACTCAATGGCCAGAGGCGGCTCTCCTTTTTCGGAAAGCACAAAATCAATTTCATGTTTTTGTTTGTCCCGCCAGTAATGAATCAGGGAAGATTGTTCTCCATGGGCCATCAACTCATTGAGGACAAGATGTTCCCACAAAATCCCAAAATCTTCAGGACGCGGCTGATGCCACCCTTTATGGTAAGAAACAAAGCCACTATCAAAAGTGTAAACCTTGGGGGCAGAAATAATTTCAGTCGGCTTTCGCGTGGTAAAGGGGGAAAGAATATGGGCTGTCCGTGTTGCCTCCAGAACATGAAGATAATTGGCAACCGTTCCTCGGCTCATTTCGCACGGACCTGTATAAGTGGTCGCTTCAAAAATTCCCCCGCTATTGACAAACAGGAGTTCCAGGAATTTTTGGAAAGAAGCCCTCTTTTCGAGGCGGAAGAGTTCCTGAATATCCCTGGCCCAAAACGAATCCATCCATTCTTGAAAATCCCGTTCAGGATAGTCGTCATTCAGAAAAAAAGGAGGGAGCCCTCCGCGATGAAGCCGGTGTTCAATCGACTTGTTTCCAAATTCCCTGAGATCGGCCATGATCATGGGAGTGAGCCAGATTTCCTCCTTTCGTCCCGTGAGTGTATCCCGGAATTTTGATGAGGCCTGCAACGTGGAGGAACCGGTGGCGATGATTTTTACCTCGGGGAAATGATCTGCGGCGATTTTGAGGAGTTCAGTGGGGTTTGCGAGCCGATGAATTTCATCTAACACAATTCGTTTTCCTTTTTTGTCTTCGAGAAAAGCTTCAGGATCCTCCATCAAACGCCGGACGCGCGGCAGTTCACAGTCGAAATAATCGACCTCTTTGAGTGATTGACAAAGAGTGGTCTTGCCGGCTCTTCGGACTCCGGCAAGCCAGAGTATCGACTTTTTTTTCCAACGATCCTCAATTCTTTTGATCCAAAAGGAACGTTTTACCATATACAAATAGATTATCTTATAGTAATACTCAAAGCAATACTATTTTCTTTTAGTTAAACATCTGAAATATCAAGAATCTGAAGAGGGAAGGGAGGAGAGAGGGCTCAAATGATCTTCAAGGAGAGTTTCAAAATCGACTGATACCGAATTTTCCTTTTCATCGGGAAGAGAATGAAGATATTTCTTGTAGTCGTCAGGGCTCATCAAACCCTGTTCCATGTTTTTACGGATTGTGCGTTTGTCGATCAGCTTTAAATCTAAATTTTTCATATTATACCTTCCCGCTTCGTCCGCCTCTGGCGGACTTCGCGATGAAGGGAACTTCCAACCTCAAAACTAGCAAAGCCAGATTTTTCGCTCCCTAGCTACCGAGAACTTTTTTCGATTTCCATGATGACTCGGCCATTCCTGAGAATCCTGACATCCCCGGTCGACTCCGATATAACAATGGCCATGGCATTTGTCAATGCGGTGATTCCGGAGGCGGCGATATGCCGCGCGCCGAGCCCTCGGGGAATTTCAGATTCATCGGTGGCCGCTCCCAGATAACGGCCGGCGGTAATCACTTCGCCGTCGCCTGAAATAACAAAGGCGCCGTCGAGAGCGGAAAACTCCCGGATGGTTTCCCGGAGAGCGGGATTGAGGAGATTTCTTTCTTCTTCGTCATATCCCTTAAAAGGATTAATGATCATCTGCTTGGAAAACTGCATCACTTTTTCATGGTCTCCCAGGACAAAAATGGTTCCAATCGGTTTTCCTTCGCGCCCCTTGTTGGCCAGCTCAATGGCCAGATTCAACGTATGTTCAAAAACAGCCGGTTTGACTGTTTCCGGGATATCGCCGAAATCAGTCCCCGTCAAAATTTCCGATTCCCCTCCAATCTGGAACGATAAGACGATATCCAGAATCCCCAGTTCCGATTTTCCCCCCACGAACACGATTGTATCATCGGGAGTCACCACCTTGGTAGAAACAGCCAGAATAATGGCCACCTTGATCAGCCCCAGCCTCCCTAGTTTCAAACGGGGAAGAGTAATCATCTCCTTGACCGGAGCCTTCCCCCCCCAGGTCACATTCTTCTTCTTGGTAACCAGAATCAGATGGACACCGCGTGGCAGTTTTTCGGGAATCAGGCTGTCATCAACCGCGTCGATATACAAAAAAAGATATCGGGCCTTGACCCCCTTGGCGACGTCGAACGCGGCCTTGAGAAAGGTTTTGTTGTGAAGAGTGATCGCCTTTGATTTTTCGATAACCGGTTCGGTGGCCATGACAGTAAGGGCGCAATTCATTGCGCCCACACAATGTACCCTAATCTGATCGGCTCCGGCAACTTTTTCTTTACAGTACAACCAAGGATTCCGTATGATTCCTCTTCTTCATGAAACACTGGCCTCTCTATTTTTTATTCTTTCTCACAGCTATTTTAATGATTCCGGGTGCAGCGCATTCGTTTCAGCAGGGAGGAAATGAGGAAGATCCCTTTGTTGTTTCTTATAACGAAGGGCCCATCGTCGTTTCTCCCGGAGAATTGTATTCGTTTAAAGTCGAATTCCAGATTCCAGAAAATTATTATCTCTACCAGGAATCGGTGGAAATCAATGTGGAGGAAGCATCCGAGGGAATAGAAATTGGCTCCTTGGTCAGGGATGAAGGGGAAGAAAAAGACGATCCTTTCTCCGGGCATGTGGTATCGGTTTATTATATGGCGGCCTCAGCCCAGGTCTCCTTGAAACTCCCTTCATCTTCCTGGGAAGGGGTTTTGACCGCAAAGGGGGACATTCAATATCAGGGATGTTCGGATCAACTCTGCTACCGGGTGATGCATCTCCCTTTTGAAGTCTCTTTTACAGCCGAACAGAATCGGCAAAATGGCTCTCATGTTGCTCAAATCCCTGATGCTCAAGGGCAAGCAGGTTTTTTAAAAAAAATCCTTCTGCTTTTGAAAGAGGGAAATTTTCACAAGGTGGTGGAGGAGGGGTTGTTTTTTGCCATGTTGCTGGCTTTTTTGGGGGGCTTGCTCACCGATTTTACCCCCTGTGTTTGGCCGATGATTCCAGTCACACTGGCTCATCTGGGAGTCAAAAAAGAGCATTCCCTCCTTCAAAATTTTTTGGCGTTGATTTTTTTGATTTTAGGAATGGGGGTCATGTATTCTTTTCTGGGAATTTTGGCCGCTTTTTTGGGAAAAGGATTGGGGTTTGTTTTTCAGAATATTGGATTTTTAATCCTGCTTGATCTGGTTCTTTTCATCATGGCCGCTTCTTTTTTGGGACTGTTTGAATTCCATCTCCCTTCAAAAATTGTTTCTCACGTGGCCCGCATCAACGTGAAAGGATATCCAGGTGATTTTTTCATCGGTTTAACAATGGGTATCATGGCGGCCCCCTGTGTGGGGCCTGTGGTCGGCCCGCTTCTGATTTTTGTGGCTCAAACCAGGAATGTAGCGATCGGTTTTTGGCTTCTTCTCTCTTATGCGCTGGGCATCGGCTCGCTCTTTATGGTTTTGGGAATGGGCTATCGCCTCTTTCATATCCGGTTTAAGGGAGGGAGCTGGACGTTATGGTTTGAAAGATTTTTGGGAGTTGTTCTCCTGATTGTGGGTCTTTATTATGGAAGCATTATTTATAAAGAACTTCGAGGTTCCCCTGCTCCCCAAGATTCTTACTGGGTTTCTTCGCTCAGCGAGGGGTTAAGCTTGGCGAATAAGAAAAATAAACCGATTGTGATCGACTTTTTCGCTCACTGGTGCGCCCCCTGTCTTGAGTTGGATCATACTGTCTGGAACGATGAAAAGATTGTCCAAGAAATCAAAGAGAATTGGACAGCCATTAAAATTGATTGTACGCAAGAAACGCCTGGATGCAAAGAGGCGGTTGATCGTTATCACGTCGTGGGGTGGCCGACGATTATTTTCCTCGATCGGAATCAGCAAGAAGTGGAGGATGCACGATTGGTGGGGAAGGTTATCGAAGTGGAGGAGATGAAAAAAATCATGGAAAGAATAGAACATGCAGATTGAAAGCTTTCGCCAGGCGCTCCTGGATGAAATCAAGCTCCCCGATTTTAAGGGGCGTCATCTTTTTATAGCCAGATTGCGTCTGATTATTTTTGTCCTCTGCTGGCTTCTCTTTGTTATTTTTTACCGCGGCATCTGGAAAGAGGCCCCCTTTGTTCCGCTCGTTTTTAATATCGGTTTTCTGATCACCTCCCTTTGTTACTGGAATATTGTTCATGAACGTTTTGTGCTGACGATGGCGGCGTTTGAAGTGCTGGCCGATGTTATCAGCCAGACAACCATCATCTATCTCCTGGGACCCGACACCGCGGTCGTTTTTTTGTTTTATGGAATGTATGTCATCGCGGCCGGCTCCTTTTTTGGGTACATCATGGCGCTGATGGCCGGCACGTTGGCTCTTCTGTCCTACTGCGGCCTGATTTTTTTTCTCAACATGGGATGGGTTCACCCTTTTGTCTACAAAGGCCCCGCCTCGTTTGCATTTGAATCGGAAGGATTCGGCTACTTTTTTAATCTGGTTTGCCTGCCGACTGCTCTCGGGGTCATCGTTTACGGCGCCCGGATTGCCCACTATTTTTCAAAAGTCAAAGAAAGAGCTCTGGAAACCCGGAATGTCCAACTGTTGGCTTTAAACCGGATCGGTTCCACTATCAGACGGGCGATGAATTTGAAAGGAGTCATCGATCAAGTTTTAAAGGGGGTCATTCAAGGATTGGGTTTTGACGTCTGTTTTTTAGCGCTTCTCTCTAAAAACGAATCAAAGGTTCTTTTTTATGTACCGGAGGGAAACAGCTCCTCCGCCCTGATGGACGAAAGGCTCGGAAAAAAATTAAGTGACGCCTACCTTCCTCTGGAGGCGATTGAAAATTCTGCCTACCAGGCCATTTTAAAAAACAGGGTCATCATCAGGAATGACATGAGAGAAATGACGAGGGGGTTGGTTCCTGAAATCAGTGAAGCCAAGGCGGTCGAAATTCAGCGGGATTTGGGTTTTAAGAAATTTGTCATCACGCCGCTGGTTGCGGAACGGAAGGTTGTCGGAGCCTTGATCGGCGCCTCCCGCAAGGCCTATGTTGAGGAAAGCGTGATCGACACGCTCGACAATTTTGCCAACCAGGCGGCTCTCGCCATCGAATCGGCCCAGCTCATTGAAGAACTTCAGACAAAAAATATCCAGCTGGAGGAGGCAAACAAAATCAAATCCGATTTTTTGGCGATCATGAGCCACGAACTGCGTACGCCACTGACAGCCATCATCGGCTATTCGGAAATTCTGCTGGATAATGTGTTGGGTGAATTGTCCAAGGAACAGAAAGATTCCATGACGGAAGTTTTGAAGAACGCCGAAAATCTACTCCATCTCATCAACAGCATCCTCGATCTGGCCAAGGTGGAAGCGGGGAAGATGGATTTGAATCTGGAGTCGTTTATGGTGATGAACGTGATTGCCGACGTGGCCCAGACGGTTCATCCGCTCATTTCCAAAAAGAATCTCCAACTTTTGATTGATGTTCCGCAGGATCTCCCCCCCCTCCATGCCGACCCGCGCAAACTCCGGCAGATTCTTTTGAATCTGATTGGAAATGCCATCAAATTTACCAAGGAAGAGGGAAGAATCGTTGTGGCGGCCTCTTTTTATAAAAAAGCGGATATCTTAGCGGACGAATTTCGGTTCAAACCCCATCGGTATAGTCAAACGGGGGTTTTCAGGATTGCAGTCAAGGATTCGGGCATTGGAATCAAACCGGAACATTTATCCCACATTTTTGATATCTTTCAGCAGGTCGATTCAACTTTTACGCGGAAGTATCAGGGAACCGGCCTGGGGTTGGCCTTGACCCGAGAGTTGGTGGAGTTGCATGGAGGGATTATTGCCGTCTCTTCTGAATTTGGCAAAGGATCGGAATTCAAATTTATATTGCCAGAAAAAATTCCCCAGACTAAAAATTGAGTTAATAAGCAAATCGACTGGCTGTGCCAGCGATTGGCGCGGGGTTTGGGGCCATAGAAGGCCCGATAAGAATCAGAATCAATATGAGTAATCACATTAAAGGGCCTTCTGGGCCCCAAATATTATGCTCCATTCACGTATACCAATGACTCGAGAAGGGTACGAAAAGCTCAAAAAAGAGATCGATCAGATCAAGGGGGTGGAGCGTCCCAAAATCATCCGGGAGATAGAAGAAGCGAGAGCCCATGGCGACTTGAGCGAGAATGCCGAGTATCATGCTGCCAAGGAAAAGCAGAGCCATATGACCGGGCGGCTTCATGACCTGGAGGACAAACTGGGGCGGGCCGAAATCATTGATCCTACCAAAATTGCCGATAAAAACCGGGTTTCTTTTGGGGCTCGGGTCAAATTACTGGATGTCAATATTGAATCGGAAGTCGTTTATCAAATTGTGGGGGAGTATGAGGCGGACATTAATGCCGGCCGGATTTCACTGACCTCTCCCATTGGAAGAGCTTTAATTGGCAAATCGCTCAAAACTTCGGTCAGTGTGACGACCCCCAAGGGGATCCGCGAATTTGAAATTATCGAAATCAACTACTAATTTTTTAATTTAAGTAATTGAATTAACTAATCTTTTTAAATAATTAAATTATTTAAGATTTTTACGCAACTTTTTGGACGATCTGCCGATAATAGATAGGAAGCTCGAAAGAGCTGACTGACCCCCTTTCAAGGCCTTCCACTCCGCCACAAGCGGAGTAGGGAGGCTTTTTTTTGCTTCAAGTGCTCAAAATTTCAAAACCTGCCTGCCTGAAATGATGATCAAAAGTAAAAGCGTATCGAACATGCATTTTTTTCATTACGGTAAAACTCACGCAATCAACCAGACTCCAATCCTTGTCATTGTACTGGCGGAACAGACTCCATCCCTGATTGAGAAGTTCCTTTGAAGCGGCTATCAGTCGGTATGGGGAAACGCTGACAAAAGAAGATCTGAGATCATGTACTACCGTATGAAAGGAGGCTTTTGAAAAACTTCCCCCTGTTTCCGCAAAAACCAGTTCGGTAGTAATCAGTTGTTTGGCGGAACGAAGAAGAATTTGATGAAGCAGAACAGCCTGCTCGTGACAGTCATCGCTTTTGTTCAAGAGGGCTACCCATGCCGAGGTGTCGACAAAAACGGCTTTAGGAACGTTTGGGGATGCCATACAGGTAGTGATTATGTTCGGTCGCCAAGTCAGGAATGCCTGTTTCTACGGCCTTTGAGTGGATCGAGGCAAAAGATTCCCTGATATCTTGCTTTTCCATAAGCTGTGCACTGGACTGTACCTCGTTTTTTTCAACAAGGTCGGTCAAGAGTTTTTGGACAAGATTGGAACGGCTCCTTTTTTCCTGGGAAGCCCACCTCTCCAGTTTCCGGACAATTTTTTTGTCAAGATGGATCGAAAGTTGCATAATCTTTTATAGGTTAAAATAATCTTTTTTAGATGTCAATATGAGTTTTGTTCTTTATCGCTTTTAAAAAAGGGGACATATCAAGCGATAAGGGACGGGCAATGGTGTTTGATGTGGCCATCAACGGTTCCCAACGGCACCTCACGCACCAGACTATGGGCCACCAGCAAACGGTCAAAAGGATCCCGCGTCCAGCTCAAATCCATTGCTTTTTTGAAAACCGCTTCCAAGGAAGGATCGTCCACGATAAAGCGCTCATCTTCAGCAAGTTTTTTTGTTACGTTGATCATGTCAATCTGAAGTTTGCCACATTCATCCAGGAATTTGAGTTCAAGAAGGGTCACCGGCGAGATCAACCAGCGGGGAAATCGGGAAAGCCAAGAGGTCTCCTTCAGACGTTTTGAACGGGTCAAAATCCATAATAAAACGTGAGTATCCAATAAAACAGAGGCCATTATTTTGTATGTTTCGTTTTGAGCTACAATACCCGCTGTCACGTAATGAGCGTACCAGGCCACTGCGAATGACAGAGCAAAAAAGTCACGATTTGAGCTTTAAACCCTCGGAAGGGGACCAATCCCACGACCATTCATCTGCCTGATCAACAGGTCCCTTGATATAGCGGCGATAATCAGGTTTCTTGGCCCTCGTTTTTTGGGGTTCTTGGCGCGCCAGACGCAACGAAATCCCTTTTCTCTCAATGAGGATGATTTCACCCGCCGCCGCCTTGTCCAAAAGAGTGAAAAAATCCCTCCGTGCCCTGGTTGCCGCAACCTGTTTCACAGTATGTACACTGTACACTTACTCTATCTGGCTGTCAAGGCTCACCTGCCAGCGCGATCATAAAAGCTTTTATTTCCATCATATTGAATTGAAATTTATTATCAAAAAGATACAATGTTAAACAATGAACGGGGAAATACGCAAAGTTGTCGGAAGAAAGGGAAAGAAGAGTTTGTTGCAAACGGCGTGGGATCTTCGTCAGTTTATCAAATCTCTTGACAAATCGCTTCAACGTGAATCCAACATTAAACCCATTCGAAGAATTATTGGTCGGGCTCGTACAGGCTAAGATCGATTTTATTACTGTCGGTGGCATGGCGTGTGTCATGAATGGTTATGTGCGTGCCACAGAGGACGTGGATATTTTGGTTAAAAGGACTCCGGAGAATATCAAACAACTTGTTCATTTTCTGTCATCTTATGGAGAAGGTTTTGGCGCGGAGCTCAACGATTCTGATTTCAATGATGAGGAAGGGGCGGTGAGAATAATTGAAAATTTTCCAATTGATATCTTTGTTGTTATGGGGGGGAAACATTACGAAGATCTGGAGCAAAATGTAAAATTTGTGGAGGTTTTCGGCAGCCGCATTCCCTTTTTAGATCCCGATGGATTGATCCTCTTGAAATCTGACTCTGTCCGCGAAAAAGACCGGATTGATGTGGATCATCTCAGAGCTCTCAAAAATCAAAAAGATTAAAATGAAACCAACCAGTGATGATGAACCCATCTTGAAAGAAGAGAGGCCATGGCAGACGGGGCTTGGTCGATGCCAATGTTTTTTGCCGCTGTCTGGCACATGTCTCCAAAACTTTTTCCCTTCTGAAGCAGAATCAAACTCTTTTGTTCCAGTCTATCAATCAGAGGACGGTGATGAACTCTATAGTTTTGCCTCCAGATACAGAAAACAATCGGTTTCTTTTCTGGAACTTTTATTTTTTTTCCGGCTAACAAACGGGAATGGATTTGATCGACAGGCCACTTGTATTTTCTGACAATCAATGAAGGGCTTAAGTTAAAGACAAGTTGGGACCATTGATCGGGGGCGATTTTTTTTAATTCTTCGATGACGAGGGGGGGATTGTCCACTGCATCAAAAGAGGTCAAAAGATCCCATTCAAACCGGGCTAATTCAGCTAAAAAAGGATACTTTTGAACTTCCTTTGAATTCCGAATAAAGCGGGGGAGATATTGCCCCGCGTAACGGAGAGAAAAATGGGTGGGAGGATTTTTGGCCAGATAGGACGTGATCAAATTGTGAAACCCGGTCTCTCCCAGGCATTTCAAGACCGCCGGAAAATCTTCCTTCAGGCTGTCCCGAATCCGGTAAAAATACATGTTGGCGTAAATATCAAGCCGTGCCGCGGGTGAAAGTCGGTCATTTCCCTGGATGGGAAGAGCGGAAACCCCGAAGCTCTTCATCCCTTTTTCGACCCCTTCAGGCGCTGAAATGAGCTTCCAAAGTAATTTTTCTGTTTTTTGCAGTTGAAAAAAAGGATGCAGCATAAACTTGATGAAATATTTTTTTGGCTTTGCTCAACTCATTGACCAATGAAGGAAAGGGGGGGATTTTATCGTCCCGTTCAATCATCGTCGAAATTTTTCCGAACCGTTCCAAAGCTTTTTTATAAAGATCCCACACATCTTTTTTAACGGCATGGTCATGCGTGTCCAGGAGATGAGTCTTCATGTTGGAATGGCCGGCCAGATGAAACTGGACAACCCGATTAATGGGGATCGCATTGATGTAATCCATTGAATTAAAGTTATGATTGATAGAACTGACATAAATATTGTTGATATCCAGTAAAATTTTGCAGTCCGATTCTTCAGAAACTCTCTCTAAAAATTCCCATTCGGGCATTGTTGAACTGGTATATTCCATGTAACTCGACACATTTTCCAGGAGGATGGGGCGTTCCAAAAAATCCTGCACCTGTTTCACTCTTCGCACGACATGTTGAATGGTTTCTTCGTTGTAGGGGAGAGGAACCAGGTCGTGGAGATTATGCCCCCCCACGCCGGTCCAACAGAGATGGTCGGAGACCCAGGGGGGATTGACTCGGGAGATGAGTTTTTTGAGTCGCTGAAGATGATCTTTGTTTAAGGGATCGGTGGAACCAATATTCAAAGAAACTCCATGCAGAACGACCGGGTATCGCTCCCTGATTTGATCGAGATAAAAAAGGGGGCGGCCTCCGTCGATCATATAGTTTTCCGAAAGGGCCTCAAACCAGTCAATCTCTTTGGGCCAATGGGTGACTATATAAGGATAATGCTTCGTCCGAAGGCCAACCCCAAAACCGAGAAAAGGAAAGGACATCAGCTCTTAACGACTGTGCCCCCTTTGTCGGTGCAGGCTTTTTCACTTTCCTCTTCAACCCAACCTTTTCCCTTGCAGCCATTCTGCCCTTTGCAGGTATTGGTGGCGCTGGAGCAGGCTCCCGCTCCCTTACAGCTGTTGACCCCGGAGCATTTGACTTTGGCCGCCGCGCCTGACGGAGCGGGGGCATCTTCTGCCATACCATTTCCGGCCAAAAAAAGACCGGCCACAAGCGATGCAACCATCGCACCTGTTCTTTTTTTCATAGTCTTATTTCTCCTCCTGTTAAGAATTAAAGAAGACAAAAGCCGAAAGGCTTAGGTCGCTTTTCGGTGTTTCGCTTCCTTGTTAATTCGGGCGTCGGCCGAAGATACTTGTTTTAAGCGTGCGGATCAAGAGGTTTTAGGAATTCTTTTTCAACAACAGATCTTTTGCCAGATCTTCATATATCGTTTCGCGCGGACCGAGGGCGATAACGTGGATTTTTTTTTGATGATGGTCAATTGAATAGATGATTCTCCATGCTCCCATGCGATACGAAAATAGACCTAAGAAGGGCTCCTGAAGAGGTTTGCCCCGCAAGGGATTTTCTGACATGTGATTCAAGAAGGCCCTGACTCTTGTTTTCCGATCAGGATGGAGATGGCGGATCATTTTTCCAAGGTCGGGTTTAATATTAAGTGAATATTTCACTAAAGAGGTTCTCCAAAAACATCCTCAAAACTGACTCCTTTTTTTCCGCTTTTGAGCCATTTGATCCCCCGCTTGATCTCCCGCATGAATTTTTTATTGGACTTGATTTCCTGGGTTTCCTTCCACCCTTCATACCAGCTGGCCGATACGAGGGCAGCAACCGGTTTGCCGTTTTTGGTGATGACGATTTCGTCGTCCCGTTTGTCCACATTATCCACCAGCTTGTGGAGTTTCATCTTGGCCTCGGAGAGGGGCATGAAGCGTTCCATCAAAAAGCCTCCTTTTTAAGACGTCCCTTATTCAAGACGTTCTTTATTAAGAACATCTTGAATTATAACCTGTTCAAAATTACAAAGGCAAGGCCTCTTATTTTCATCCCGTCAAAATCTGGGCTTCGACCTGCACATGGGCCGGAGAAATCTGATTGTAATAAGTATCTCTTTCATAGGGGATAAGTCCTGCGGTTTTGATGAGGCGAATCATTTTCTCTCTTTCAAGATCCGCTTCCTGAGGGCATCCCGCCATGCGAACGACATTTTCTTCAATCAACAGACTCCCCAAATCATCCGCCCCAAATGTGAGGCCAATCTGGGCCACCTTTTGCCCCTGAGTGAGAAGAGAAACCTGGATGTGATCAAAATTATCGAGATAGATCCGGGATAAGGCCAGGAACCGCAAATATTCGTGAGCACCGGCAAGTTTAACGTTGGCATTTCTGGCAATGCGGGGGTGCAACGCTGTATTTTCCGGCTGAAAAGTCCAGGGGATGAATGAAAGAAAACCTCCCGTCCTATCTTGAAGACCCCTTAAAACATCCAGATGTTCGATGCGCTCCTCCCATCGTTCCATATGCCCCATCATCATCGTCGCTGTGGTTCTGATTCCCACGTGATGCGCCGCTTCCATCACCGCCAGCCATTGTTTGGCTGTGCATTTGCCGGTCATGATTTTTTGCCGGATGGTATCAACCAGAATCTCCGCTCCTCCTCCCGGCATCGAATCAAGACCTGCTTTTTTGAGTTGCTCCATGACTTCATGATAGGTGAGCCCCGCTTTGCTGGCTACATGATGGATTTCAGGAGGAGAAAAAGCATGAAGATGGATGGGGTGATTATTTTTAATGTGGGAAACTAGACGAATATAGGTGTCGACCGTGTGATCCGGATGCAGTCCCCCCTGCATGAGAATGCGAGTTCCTCCCATAGCGAGGGTTTCCTCTATTTTTTGATCGATTTCTTGAAAAGTCAGATCGTAGCCTTGACGGTGATGAAGGGGACGATAAAAAGCACAAAAATTGCAACGAGCGGCGCAGACATTGGTATAATTGATGTTGCGGTCGATCAGATAAGCGACCTGCTTGCCATTTTGAGCTTGATTCAACCGGTCAGCCAAACGTGCCAAGGTTAAAAAATCCCCCTGACGAGCCAGAAGAAGAGCCTCATCTCTGGAAATGCGATCTCTTCTTTCAATTTTTTTGTAAATCTTCTCGATCATAGTCCCAGCAATTGTCTTCGTTCCTTTAATAAACCAAGCTCCAAACAATAATCCTGGAACTTTCTCAAACCCTCCAGAGCCGGCAGGGTTATCTCATACTGAATGCTTTTTGTTAAATAATGCCGGATGCGATCTTTTGGATAATCATTGATTCCCTGAATAATCTCCTCCCGGTGAGACAACCCCTCTTTCTTAGCTTGAACGAAAGCAGAAATGACTTCCGGGGCAACTTGTTCGCGACTGACCCAGAGAGCGTAAACAAACGGGAGGGAGGTCCATTTTGTCCACTCCTCTCCCAAATCCAGTTTGTTGAGGTCGGGATTTTTGTAAAAAAGAGCTTGATCGCCGATCATTAATTTTCCTTGAGCCTTACCATTTAACGAGGAAAGACGGTTTAAACTCTGCTTCCAATATAATGAATAAATTACTTTAAATAATGCTATAGATGTTATTGATTCTTCTGAATAATTAATTGATCTTATCCAGAGAGGTCCTTCCAGGTCTTTGGGATAGAACAAAGCCACGCTTTCAACGGCTCCTTTTGATTGAATGACCCCCCCTTCAAAAAGAGGAATCAATGAAGGTTGTTTGAAAAAAGCAAACGTGGGGAGAAGGGCGATATCCAGTTCTCCTTTTTCCATTTGTCGGGTTAATTGGGCAGGGGTGCCATAGGTTAACCGATAAGGAAGGTAACGGGTGAGAGGGAGGGCATTTAAATAGGGGACAATACCAATTTTTAACATTATTGTTTGTAGGGGCGCGGTTACCGCGCCCCTCCCTGAAATTTATTTAGGCTCTACCGGTTTTCCATCAACGATCGGCAGATAGGCCTCGGAAGTTTCGATGGTGCAGGAGCCATGGACCTTTCGCTCCGTATCCGGGACTACTTTTTCCACAACCCCCCGGTCAAACAAAATAAAATAATCCCCAACGTTGCATGTTTTTTTGGTCGTTGTTCGATGGATAGTAGGCCAATTGGTTTGGCGATCGATCATCTTTTCTTCTCTTATGTCCTCTTTAACATCCGGCTTGGTATAGAGCCAAACCTGCTCGTAATCGACAAAGCGGGGATGATGCTCCGTCCCGTAAAAAGGTTCTCCGACCGCCAGTTTGATCATCCATTCGTTAAATCCATATTCAACTTTTCCGTTCAAAATAGCTTTTTTCTGATCGTCGGAGAGGGCATCGAATTGAATTTTTTCCGCCGCTGTCAAAGCAGCTACCCGGGCCTGGGCCGCCTGACTGGTTTGAGATTCAACACAAGGAATAAAAGAGATGATCAGAATAAGGGTAAAGAATGTTTTTTTGAAAAACATAGTCATCATCATGTCACACTCTGTGCCAGCAATTCCACCACATCCATGGTTTGAATTTGTTCCTGCGCATGTGTCTGATTAATCGCATCCCCCACCATGATTTTGCAGAAGGGGCAGGCGGTGGCCGCTGTGGCCGCCCCCGTTTCTTTCAGATCATTCAATCGCATTTCATTGACTCTTTTTCCAATCTTTTCTTCCATCCACATTCGCCCCCCTCCGGCGCCGCAACATCTCCCTGTTTTCTTGGCCAGCAGAGGCTCCACCAGCTCGACTCCCGGAATGGCTTTTAAAATCGTCCGGGGGGGATCGTAAACCTCATTATACCGCCCCAAATAACAAGAGTCATGATACGTAATCTGCTTGTCGATCCGATTGTTCGGCTTAAGAAGCCCCTTTTCCACCAGTTCTGCCAAAAATTGCGTATGGTGGATCACTTCATAATTTCCGCCAAACTGCGGAAATTCATTCTTGATGCTGTTGAAACAGTGGGGGCAGGCGGTAATGACTTTTTTGACTTTGTATTTTTCAAACGTGGCAATGTTTTCCTTCATGAGAGACTGGGCCAGATATTCATTCCCAATCCTCCTCGCCGGATCTCCCGTGCATCGTTCTTCCCCCCCCAAAATTCCAAACTTGATTCCTGCTTTTTGAAGAAGAAGGGTGAGCGAACGGGCCACTTTTTTGTTCCGGTCGTCAAAATTGCCAGCACACCCGACAAAATAGAGATATTCGACTTGAGAATCTTCGGCCAGCGTCTTGACCCCCATCTCCTTAAGCCAAGAGCCCCTCTCGGAAGAACCAAGTCCCCAGGGATTGTAATTCCGCTCCAGATTCACAAAGACATTCTGCACTTCGGTGGGAAAGGTCCCTTGCATCATGACGAGATTTCGGCGCATGTCGACAATTTCCTGAACGTATTCGATAAAAACAGGACAGGCCTCTTCACAAGCCCGGCAGGTGGTGCAGGACCAGAGGGTTTCGTGCAAAACAGTTTCCCCGAGCAGAGGAGTTTCATCGGGGATGAATCCCGATTCATCAACGCCATCTGATTTTCCCATGGCTTGAGCGACCAACTTGGACTGTTTTCTGTAGAGAAAATTGCGCAAAGAAATGGTCAATTCCTTGGGCGAAAGGGGCTTTTCACTGTTATAAGCGGGGCACATGTCCTGACAGCGGCCGCATTCGGTGCAGGTAAACCAGTCGAGGTAATTTTTGGTGGAAAATTGTTCGATCCGGTCATTGCCGTATGTGGTGATTTTTTCATTTTCAAAGTTGATGGCAGTCAATTGTCCGTACGGTTTAAGGTTGGAGAAAAAAACGTTCGGAATGGCGGTGATAATATGAAAATGTTTTCCATAAGGGAGAAAATTCATGAAACCGAGAATTAACAGAAGATGAAAAAAATAAGAGCTTCCCGCAATCCCCGCCACGATGGAGTGGGGAAGTCCGGCGAACAGCGGAGAGAGCCAATCCCCCACGTAGGCTCCTCGCGGCATCTGGCCCGTCAGGGCACTCTGCGAGGCATCAAATATAAAATCGGTCAGCATGAGAAACAGAATGGTCAGGAGAATCAAGTATCCTTCAGCCGAATGAGTGACCCGTTTCGGTTTGACAACGAATCGGCGGTAGAGTCCGTAGGAGACCGCCAGCACTACCAAAATTTCGAGAGTGTTATAGGTGATGCCATACAGAACTCCCAAAAATCCTCCCAGAAAAGGAAAAACGAAATTTTGGTCAAATCCCATTCCAAACAGCATGAGGGTCCGGATGGAAACGGTTATGAATCCCCAAAAGATGAGGGCATGCATCAGTCCTGCCTTGATTTCCTGTTTGTTGGAGAAAAATCTTTTCTGCCCAAAGGCGTATTTGAGTGTGAGGAGAGCCCTTTTTCCCAACTGGTCGAGGCGGTAGTCCTTCCCTCTCGCCGCTTTAAAGAGCATGAAACGGTTAAAAAGCGACCAACCAAACGTGGCCAGCGCTACAATCAAGATAATGGCAACGGGAAGGGGATACATAATGAATGATGGGTTTAACGAAAAAGAGGAGGGGGTTCAAGAGAATTTGATCAGATTTTGTAATGCCTCAGTTTTTCCTTCCAAGACCGTAAACACCAGTTGCCAAAACATGGCGGATATTTGATAAACCTCTGGGGACTTCATCCGCCAGAGGCG
>SBBF01000104.1 GCA_005240075.1 Nitrospira sp. | reverse complement strand
GACTGGGGCAGGGACGGGCCGCGTCGTCGGCTCTGGAAGGAATTGCCCGCAATCCGGGGGCATCCGCTAAAGTCCAGACCCCGATGATTCTCGGCTTGGCGCTCATCGAATCACTGGTTTTGTTTTCGTTTGTTATCGCGATTATGCTGGTGAGGAAAGTCTAAAGATAAGCTCCTTGTTTTTCAAAACCCCGGTCTTCCTTAAAAGAACCGGGGTTTTTTTATTTTCGAATCTTAGCAACCTTTTTTGAATCCTGCCGATAAAAATGTATTCTTATGTCAACCAATCCATGGCTCCAATTTTTGGGGGGGTTATCAGATGATAACCGCTTGGCATTACTGGCCTTTTTGGAAGCCACTGGCCAGCCAAACGCGGCTGATTGGTCTGCCGAAACAGCCCAGGCTAGATTACAGGAGATCAAAGGCCATCTTGAGCCGGCGGCTGATCAGGCTCTGCGACAGAGCCTCCAGAAGGCGGCTGACTTTCTGGCCAATATGATCTCCCCTCCCCCTGCTCCCTTTGCGGCGAGGATTCACGAACCGGTTTTCAAATTGCCCTCCGCCGTCGATGTTGTTTTGTCCCTTGGCATTCCGGTCACCATACTCCCTTCAGAAGAGAAAAATGATTTTCAACTCCGTTTCAGGGATCAACAAGGACGATTATTTCTCGTTAAGATCATTCAAATCAGAGAAGATGATGGAAGTCCGATGGAACTTTGGGCTCTATTTCATCAAGAACAACCATCAGGAGAAGAATTGAGTCCGATGAGCCGGCAAGAGTTTGAAAAAACCATTCTTCCCCCCCTTCACAAAACATTGCCCGCTTTTGCAGGGGTCCAGTTGATTTTATCACGGGACGGGATGTCTCCATCCTCTCTGGTTTCCTGGAGCCGCGAGGATGAAGCTTTTCGGCTGGTCAGCGAAATAAAACCGGAAGCCGATTTGGTTGTTCCCCCCGATCAATTAACCACGGTCATGCATCAGCTCGGTTTTCAGAAAGAGGAAAGAGCCGGACAAAGATCATCCGGCGATCCGGACAGTTTCACAAACAGGGGGGGAAATCGGGTATTCGCCCATATCAGCCATGGGATGTTACGAATCATTCCTGCCGCGGCAAGCGCCGATCCAGACTGGCAATTATTGGTTGAATCTTTTAAAGAACATCCAGATTCCGTCGAAAAAAAAGTGGAAGCCTGGAGGGGAATCGAGAGAATTAATGTCAGAAGAACGGGCCAACTTCCCATCTATGAACTATTGATTAAGTCTTTAATTCAAGGTTCCGGTATTGTTCTGGAATTGACTCCGCAGATCACACCAACTCCCAACGATTTGGCTGGTGAATTGGGATGGGAGCGCGTTTTCAAATCTCCAGCCGGATCAAATTCCCACGATATTTTTCTTGATCCAACTTCAGGAAAACGCTTCGAGATTTTTACAGAACAACAGACAAGTGAGAGATTCCAGATAACGATCCAACAACTTGTTTCCGATATTCTCCATGAAGAAGAAAGACTCTCTCTTCTTTATTTTGAAAACACTATTCTGAGAGAGTTGCTCCGTTATCCCTGGAATCAGGTGGTTCTTAGTTTTTTGGAGCCGATGGTAGCCAGCGATTCTTACGACTGGATCAGGGAGGAGAACGAATTCAAGGCAAGATCCAGATTCAACGACGGAAGCCGGAGAAAGCGGTCGTTCTTGATCATGACAGAGGCATTGGCCTGTTTTGGCCTGAAACCGGTGGAAATGCCCTATGTTATTCTGACCCCCCTCTTTCACGATGAACAAGGGAGGCGTTTTCGCGTTGAAATGGAAGGGGGGGAAATCATACTAAAAATCTTGTCCAACACTGAGTCGATTTTTCCCATCTTTCAATCCTTAATCACTCACGAAGAGCAAAGTGCCTCCCAAGGAAAATTTCCTCCTCCTGAAATTCAGGGAATCCGGGTCGAACGAATGGAAGAACAATCTTACGGTCCCATCTTTTATCTGAGTCGGATGAAAGAAGGTGAAACGGACCGGTTTCGTGAGCCGCAGATGACCCCTGATCAGGTGGCTGAATTTTTGGGATGGAGAAAATTGCCGGGCCAGGAAAAAGATCTTTATCAGGATCGAGATGGAAGACAGTTTGTGATTGAAAAAAGGGGGCCGGTCGGATTGGAGATTACTCAAATAGTAAAGAATAAACAAGACCCCCTTCGATTCACGCGAGCCAAAGCGGAACAAAACATCTTGGCTTGCCTCTCCCCGCGGTTTGTCCATCTGCAGGCACTCTTGCTCAATTTTTCGGAACAGGACAACGGTGATCCGTTCGGTGTGATTCACTGGCTTAAAAATGACGAGGGGAAATTTGAAAAGGTATCGGCACGCTCCCACAGGGCAAGCCTGGTAGCCAAGGCTCTCGGTTTCAGGCCGGAGGTTATAGAAGAAGGGGAACCACTGTTTTACTCAGGTCCCCAGGGAAGACAGTTTGCCATTGTGGCAGAGGGGACGATATTGCGGGTGGTGCAGTTCACAGGTGACGATTTGAAACCAGAAAAATGCACGACAGCTTTTGATCGGTCTTGGATGAGTGGAAAAATTGATCGGGTTTCATTGAAACGGATCCAACGGGTCGTTTATAGCAGGCGGTCACCAGACGAAGGGAGAACCTTTATTTTGGAAAAAAGAGTGGGGCAAAATGGGATTCGTTTTGAGCTGGTTGTCTTGAATCCTGAAACAATCGCTGCGTTGATTGGAGGAAAGTCTGTTCGGCCGGAAGAAGTGGGGCTCGATCCTGAAATTACCAAAATTGTTGGCCCCCTTTACAGAACTTCCAATTGCATTTTTACGGTTTCGATCCGGGAAATTGACGGGAAAAAAGACATTCAATTTACCCAGATTGTCTCAAAACTCTTCCGGCCGGCGTCTTCATGGATTGAAAATTTTGTGAGGGTGGTCATGCCCCGTATTTCCGCCAAACTGGCTGAAGCTCATTATGTGGTCTATCATTCCCTGGAACCGAAAACCGGCTTAAAAGATGTGGCTATTTTTGGGAGGAAGAAGGGGCAGTTTACTCTTGTTTACATGGATGAAAAAGGGACCGAAATGGAGAGAAATATTGATCGTCTTATCCCCATGATGCAAATCTTTGGCATGACATGGGGAGAAACCTTTGCCCCTTCAGGTCATCCTCTTTTCAGCGATAACCAGGGAAGGGTGGCAGAAGTTCTGGTGGTCAATAATGAGCTTTGGCTTATCCTGCACAAGGGTCCCCCCCTGAATGCGGAAGAAATGATGCGCTCTTTTAAAACTCAATGGGGCAATGCCGGAAAAAGTTTCACCGATGCCTTTCCTTATATCAAGGTTATTACTCCACGGGATGAGTCAAAGGGTTTGATTGATTTTATGCTTCAACGCCGGTCAATTCCCAGATGGCTCTCGGCCGAAATGGAATTGGGGACTCTCCACGATTATGAAAGGGAAGTGCAGCTTCCCCAAGCATCTCGTTCTGTTTTGCCGATTGACGGTTCGGATCCTGATGATGATCCCCCGCCCAAACCAACAGGAAGAAGAGAAAGATCAGTGGCACCCGAACAGGTTGTAAATCTGGATGAAAGAACGGAAAGGACGGCAACACCGGGCGGCAAAAAAAGTGGACCTGATAACCTCCATCACCTCCCTTTGGTCGCCAGATCACATCCGGCTTTAGGACGGAGTATTCTCACACGATCTGTGGCTCGAACTATTCTCCTGGCCGGATAAAATTTCCTTGAAGGTTCTTCTCTTTTCCTGGAAGATCAAAAAAATTTTATGATCCATTTTCAGGATTTTTATAAAAAAGATAAAATTCGTTATTCTTTCGAAATCTTCCCCCCCAAAGAGCCGACCGGGATTGATCCGCTGTTTCAAGCCCTCCGGGAGTTGTCTATTTTTGACCCGGCGTTTGTTTCTGTGACCTACGGTGCGGGGGGGTCCACCCGCCAATGGACGCGCGATCTGGCTCTCCGGATTCATCGGGAACTCAAACAAACAACGGCGTTTCATTTTACCTGCGTCGGTTCCAGCAAAAAACAGATTCACGACTATGTCACCCGGTTGAAAGAAGAAGGGTTGAATTTGGTCGTCGCCCTGCGGGGAGATCCTCCACAGGGGATCAAAAATTTTGTTCCCTCTCCCGACGGGTTTCAATATGCGAGCGAGCTCGTCGCCTATCTCAAGGAGATCAACGGTTTTAGCATGGCGGTGGCCGGCTATCCGGAGGGGCACATCGAGGCTAAAAACAAGGAAGAGGATTTAATGCACCTCAAAGAAAAAGTCTCAGCAGGAGCGGATATCATCATCACCCAGCTTTTTTTCGACAACAAAGATTTTTTTAATTTTGTGAATCGGGCCCGAGCCATCGGAATTCAGGCACCGATCATTCCGGGAATCATGCCGATTTTGAGTTTAAAACAAATCGAAAAAATAACTTCTCTCTGTGGAGCTAAAATCCCTTGGCATCTCCATGAGGAACTCAAAAAAAATCAGGAAAATACTGAAGCCATGAAGGAAATCGGGGTTCAGCATGCCCTTCGTCAATGCCGGGAACTGGTAAAAAATAAAGTCCCCGGTATTCATTTTTATATTCTCAATCGTTCGGCGAGTACGCTGTCCATCCTTGAATCACTCCATCGGTCTTCGTGATTTGATTGTTTCCAGATGATTTTTAAACAGCCGGGCTTTTTCGACCAGTTTGTGATGGGTTCCCCCTTTTTGAAGTTCCTCCACTTCGGCAAACAGCTCCTCAAACCGCTGGGGAATTTCCGATTCGAGCTGGGAGAGAAGAACAATCACATGATGAATGCCGCGATCAAGGTCGTGCATGTGTCCCAAAATTTCCTTCATTTCATCGTCCGCGATCTGTTTTTTTCCGATCCGGGTTTTGACTTCATTCAAATGTTCCATCAGATGTTCTTCCAGCTCATGAATGTCAAACAGTTCCAGCGAGGCCTTGGCCATGGCACTCCCGAGCCTGGCTTCCGCTTCCGGTTTTTTGATCCATTGCTGCCAGATCTGTCCGGTCAGATAGATCGCCATCAACAAACCTTGTGCCGCCAGAGTTTCCAGCGTTGGGAAAATCCCGAGAGGGGGGACCCTGAAAAAGGGGGTGGGGGTAAGCGATATTAAATTGGCCTCCTGAAACGAATGAATCGACTGCCCCACAAAAACGACAGCCAGCATGTAGAGAAGGGTTCCACTCACGCTAAAGAAGGCGTTGAGCGGAATTTTTCGCCCCACACTGAAAATAAACCAGGCGGCCAGCCCCAAACCTGCAAGGGCAGAAATGACTCCTCCCAAGAGGGAGAATCCATGCCCTGGGGCCTGCAATCGAAGGGTTTCAAAAAAAAGGACGGTCTCGAAAACTTCACGATAAACCGCTAAAAAAGAAACCGAAACAATGGTGGTAATTCCCAGATTCTTTTTTCCCCTAATCCGTCCAATCAGAAAACGTTTCCAAATTTCCACATCCCTCTTGGCAAAAAGCCAAAAGCTCACATAAACCAGAACAGCCGCGGCAATCAGCCCCACCCATCCTTCCATTCCTTCCCGAACAGCACCGGAAATAATTTCCCTCGCCAATAGCCAGGTCACAAAACCGACAACAAGGGCGGAGGCCCAACTGACATGAATCCATCTGATGTATTGAGTCTGTCTTAAAGTAGCCACGACGGAAAGAATGATCGCCAGAAGAAGAATGGCCTCCAATCCTTCACGAAAGATAATGGCAAACGAAGCCAAAAAAGCCATGCCGGGGCTCAAACTTTGCTGATGGTGAAGAGTTTGCCGGATGCTGACCAGTTTTTCCAGCAACGTTCGACCAGCCTCGTCGGCTGATGCTTTGTTCCCCTCTCTGATTCTTTGCCTGTAATTGATAAACAGCTCTTCAACCTCTCTGACCGTCGAGTTTTGTCCGCTCGCCTTGAGCATGATTTCAGACTGCTCAAATCCATCCAGATAAGCCGCGACTGCCTGATCAAGAGCTAATTGAAAATCCCCTCTCTCCAGGAGATCGAGACTTTTTCTTGTATGGGAAATACTGATCGTCAACCCTTGCAGTCCCTTTTCTTTTTGGGCTCCCCCTTTTTCGTCATCCCCGTTGTAGGCCAAATGGCGAATTTGGGAGAGTTGAACAGAAGTTTTTTCGGGAGAACCGAGAATTTCAGTCAACTGGCCAATTAACTCCTGATCATTCAAGGCCATCGCCTTGTCCCAAGAGAGGATTGGTTTTTCTTGTGTGGGAGAGGGAAGCCCCTCACGAAGGGTAAAGAGATAGGCAGCAACCGCCCAGCGGTCTTTTTCCGACATCGCAGAAAAAGAGGGCATCGCTGTGTTTTGAACGCCAAAGGTAATGGTGTTGTAAGCCTTGAAAGGTGAAAGGCGATCGAGATTTTCAGGCTTGGCAAAAGCAATCGGCGAAGGATCCAGCTGGAGAGCGGTTGGCGTGTCGGCCATGCCGATTGCACCATGGCATTGACTGCAGGCCTGAAGGTATATTTCTTTTCCGCGGTTTAAATCAGGGAAAAAAGAGGGGGCGGTGGGAATGGCAAAACGATCAATCCAGGCCCCCTTCAGAGAGGCCGCTTTTTGCTGAACTGTTGGAACCGGATCTTTTTGATTGATAGCCCGATTCAATTCCTGCCATTGACGGGCGAGGGAATCATCAGGGGAAATACCCAGATTTGTCAGGTAATGGCCGATCAAGTCGGCAAAATCTTTCATTTCCGCAAATTCCGCCTCGTCCAGGATCTGTTCCCCCCCTTCATCAACAGCCATCTGATAGTCACCGGCAATATAATCGATCAGGGCCACCCCACGCGTGGCATCGGTTGAAGGGGATCTTTGAGCTATAACCGTTCCCCATGGCGTAATGCAAAATGCAAAATGCAGAATTAAAAACCATAATTTAAAACTCAAAATTTTTTTGATTTTAAATCTTGAATTTTTCATTTCTTCTGACATTTGGCGCACAGCCCATACAACTCCATTTTGTGGTGAGTCAGTTTAAAGCCATGTTTTTTGACCACCATTTCCTGGATTTTTTCAATCGTCTGGTTTTCAAATTCCACGATCGCCCCGCAGTCGGTGCAGATGAGATGATCATGGTGGTGGGAGCCGGACGGTTCAAAAAGCGACTGCCCTTTCCCAAAATGACGCTGATACGCCATTCCCGCTTCCACCAGCATAATCAGAGTCCGGTAGACGGTTGCATAACTGATGCTGGCATCCTCCCTCCGGCATTTTTCCAGAATTTCTTCCAGACGATAATGTCGATGAGGAGGGGCAAAAAACCGGTTCACAATGACCGAACGCTGGCTGGTCCATTTCAGGCCGTGGGAAGCGATATATTTCTGAAGCTGGGCAACCTTGTCGGGTTTTCTGTGGGGCACAGAAAACAGGTTACAAATTGGGGAGAAGAAGTGTCAAGGTCTTTTTGAAAGTGGTTTTCAATTTCAACGTAGTATTTTGAATTCACAATATTCACCGGTCGCAGGAAGCCTCCGGGAATCAACATTTGTAACCTGGGAGGCGGGAGATCCACGCGAACACCAGAGTTCAAATTCTTTCAACTTGTCATCAGGGCCTTCGGCCACTACTTCCACTTTTCCATCAGGCCTGTTCTTAACCCATCCGGTCAGCTTCAACCGTTGAGCCTCTTTGACCGTATAGGCCCGAAAGAAGACCCCTTGCACCTGGCCAGAAATGATGAGATGGAGACGTTCCATGGGGGAAATTGTAGATCGGGGATGAGGGATAGTGAATTAAAAAATGCGTCTACTCGGACTAGACATAGGGGACAAAACCGTTGGAGTAGCAGTCAGTGACCCTCTAGGGCTTACTGCTCAAGGTGTGGAAACCATCCGTTTCAAACAATCCACTGAATCTTTCAACAAATTGGCCGCCCTGATTGAGGAGTATAAAGTAGAAAAAATAATCTGTGGTTTACCCCTCAACATGAACGGGTCCGAAGGACCGCAGGCGGCCAAAGTCCGACTCTTTGTACAATCGCTCACCTCTTATCTGCAAAAAAGAAGAAGCGAAATTCCTGTCCAGTTCTGGGACGAACGTCTTTCAACAACCGCCGCCGAACGTTCTCTCCTGGAGGCTGACCTGTCGCGGGCCAAGCGCAAAAAAGTCATCGACACAATGGCCGCTGTTTTTATTCTTCAGGGATATCTCGATTCTCTGTCGGGTTCTTCATAAGTGATTGATTGCCGTCCCCCGAGGGCCATGATAAACTTTCTTTTTACATCAAACGGGCCGAAGGGGCCCCCATATTATGAACAAAAAAAAGAAAGGGGTCAGCGACGAGGAATTCATTTCGCATGCCACCTGGCGGGTATTCAAAATCATGTCGGAGTTTGTCGATGCGTTCGAGGAACTGAAAGATATTGGTCCCGCGGTGGCCATTTGGGGCTCGGCACAGGCCAAAACAAATTCCCCGTATTATCAGCTGACCTATCGGGTTGCCAAAGGAATCTCTCAGGCCGGATTTTCACTGATTACCGGGGGAGGCCCCGGCCTCATGGAAGCGGCCAACAAGGGGGCCAAGGATGGAAAAAAAGGAAAGTCGATTGGACTCAATATCGACATCCCGATCGAGCAAGTCGCCAACCCTTATCTGGATCTCTGCATCGACTTCAAATATTTTTTCGTCCGAAAGGTGATGTTTGTCAAACATGCCAGCGCCTTTATCATCATGCCGGGAGGGTTTGGAACCATGGATGAATTTTTTGAATGTTTGACCCTCATCCAAACCAACAAGTCTCCTCCTTTCCCGATTATTCTCATGGGAAAAGATTATTGGGCCGGACTGATTGAGTGGCTAAAATCGAGTGTTGTCAAAGCGGGGCATCTTTCAAAAAACGATCTGAAACTTTTCACAATCACCGACGACGTTCAAGAAGTGGTCCAATTAATCAAAAAATCTTACCGGAATGGGGGCTAACGAGGCAGACTGTTATTTTCTCGAGGGCCCTTTTTGCTGACATGACTTTCCTCTTCTTCGCACTTTGCTTTTAGGTACTTTGGATAACATCTCAAGATCCAGAAGGTCCTGCCGGCGAGCGGCTGCCTTTTTTGATTTGATCAGATGTTTCAAATCAAGAACAAAAATTTTTTCTTTGCCATAAAAATCCTTCACCCGCGCCTGCCAGGCTTTTTCAAAGGAAACCCCCCTGATTCCTGTCAATACATCAATCCGATTGGGTTCAACGCCAATCTGATAAACCGTTGTTGATTTTTTCAGATCTTCAATGGTCAGATCGCCCAAGGGGGCACCAAAACGGTGCAAGGCCTCGTACACTCTGGTGGCATTCTTTGAGTTGGCCTCCACCCAAACATCGATATCCTTCGTATAACGCGGCTCGGTGTGGAAAATAACAGCATAGGCCCCCACCACAAGGTATTTAGCCTGAACGGAATTTAAGAGATGAAACAGTTCTTCGAAGTCTTTGTTGACCAGCATATCGGGGGTTCCAGTTGGCAAGATCAAGAACCATTTCCCAGGCCGCTCCAAATTTTCCAGCCGTACCAACCTTTTTCCAAAATTTCAAATCGAAACTCCGGTCGGGGAATCCTCCCCTCACCACACGGGTCATAATGATCCTTTTTCTTTTTTTGAGCGACATGACAACAATAATATTATCATTATCATGATATTAAAATCAAAAGATTATCTTCACAAAACGTAATGCCTCAGTTTCACCTTGCCAAGAGAATTAGCCCCCGAAGGGATAATGCCTCAGTTTTTCCTTCCAAGACCGTAAACACCAGTTGCCAAAACAT
>SBBF01000110.1 GCA_005240075.1 Nitrospira sp. | reverse complement strand
GCCTCTGGCGGATGAAGTCCCCAGAGGTTTATCAAATATCCGCCATGTTTTGGCAACTGGTGTTTACGGTCTTGGAAGGAAAAACTGAGGCATTATGTTGTTGGGGTAAATCCGCTTGGCAATTCTTTTTTCCGTATGATAGGGAAATAAAACAATGTCTGGACACAGTAAATGGGCAACAATCAAAAGAAAAAAAGGGGCGGCAGACGCCAAGAGAGGTCAGCTTTTTACCAAGCTGATCAAGGAGCTCACTATCGCGGCCCGGATGGGGGGGGGAGACCCGACGGGAAATCCTCGGCTCCGCACAGCGATTGAAAAAGCCCGAGCAGGAAGCATGCCGAACGACAATATTGACCGGGCGATCAAAAAAGGGACGGGGGAACTCGAGGGATTGCATTACGAGGAAGTGATGTATGAAGGGTATGCCCCGGCCGGGGTGGCGGTCCTTATTGAATCCGTCACCGACAACAAAAACAGAACGGTGGCAGAAATCCGCAATCTTTTTTCAAAAAACGGCGGGCATATGGGGGAGTCGGGATCCGTTTCCTGGATGTTTGAAAAAAAGGGGGTTTTAACCTTTGATAAAAAATCTTCTTCCGAAGATCAATTAATGGAAATCGCTTTGGATGCGGGAGCGGAAGACATCAAAGATTCCGAAAGCCAATGGGACGTGCTGTGCACCCCGGCTGATTTTGAAAAAGTAAAATCTGCCCTTGAAAAAGCAAACCTCAAGCCAATATCGGCTGAAGTAACTATGGTTCCCAAAAACGTCATGCAGCTCAGCCTGCCTGACGCCGAAAAAGTCCTCAAGTTCATGGAAGTTCTGGAAGATCACGACGATGTCCAAAAAACCTACGCCAATTTCGATATTCCGCAGGAAGTTTTGGATAAATTAAGTTCTTAAATAATTTACGATTTCAACAATAGATTTTCAGCCAATTGGTGCAATTCCCTGATAAACTTTTTGGGATCCGGTTCCTGAATCCATTGAATAGCCTGCCAATCAGATTCATGGACATCAAAGAGAACCCTTGCCAAATCGGGAGGGAAAATGCCGGCCGCCTTGCTTTGGGCGCCTTGTATGGCTTCCTGAATCGAAAGTTTCATTTGGTATGAGAATCCCCAGATATCAGCATAATCCTTGGGAGCGCGACGATCGATAACCGCTGTAATCTTGTTGGCAAAAATATTTTCCGCGGAATCGACGCGGCCGAATTTGTCGTGGATCACAATCTCACCCATGTGGGAAGGAACATCGTTTACAAATTCCAGCTTCAAATCAATCCCCTCCTTTTTGACGAATAACCGGACGAATCGGGCTTCTTTGAGAAGCACCTGACAAGTCCAACGCTGATCGTGTACAAGCTGTGCAATCACTCGTTCTGCCCAGAGCATAAAATCAGGATGATCATTGGCAAAAAAATCAAGATCGTCGGAATAACGGTGATGCAAATAAACGCGGGAGCTAGCTGTCCCCCCAGTCAAATAAAACTCCTGCTTAGCCTTTTGCATGGATTGCAACACTTCATCCTGAAAAGGGTAAAATTTTTTCAGATAATTTTGATCCATAAAAATTTATAGAAGTTCGGGATGATGTTTGGGAAGCCAACCTACCAGAAAATCAAGTCCCCTTTTTCGGGTCTGCGAACGAACCTTCTCTTTCCAGCGCGGCCAGGCGTCAATCAACCGCCTAAATCCAATCATTTCTACAATATCTTTGTAAGAAGCATAATCCAAAAGCCTTAACGCGGCCCAATCACCGTCCAAATGCCCTAGGCGCAAATCGTTATTGAGGATTTTTTTAAACTGATCCTCACTTAAATCGTAATCCCAGACATAAGAAAGATGAGTCCCCATCACCCTATTTTCCTTTATTTTGTAAAAAAAATGAAGAGGAGTTTTAAGGAAAAACCGCTTGCCCTCCCCCGATAGCCTCTATAACTTCAGCGTATGGTTATTCTGGGAGTCGATCCGGGGAGTCGGTTAACGGGATTTGGCATTGTCCGAAAAGAAGGTTCCAGTCTGATTCACATCGACAACGGCTTGATCAAGCTAAACGAAAAGGAACCGATGACAAAACGGTTGGTGGTTCTGTTCAGGGAGGTCCAAAAAATCATTAAAACCTTCTCCCCGGAAATTCTGGCGTTGGAAAATATTTTCTATTCCAAAAATATTCAAAGCACTTTAAAATTGGGGCACGCTCGGGGAAGCATTATTGTGGCGGCCGGTTTGTTGGGGTTGAAGATTTTTGAATATACCCCGTTAGCGGTCAAACAAGCGATCACCGGTTACGGGGGGGCTGGCAAGGAACAAATTCAAAAGATGATCAAAACACTTTTGGGATTGCCACAAACCGCTGAAGAAAATGCGTCTGATGCCTTGGCAGTGGCGATTTGCCACGCCCATTCGGAAAAGATAAACAAACTCATTCCATGATTGCTCTCCTTCAAGGAAAATTGATTCATAAATCGCCCGAACAACTCATCCTCAATGTGAACGGAGTGGGATACGATCTGGCTGTTTCGCAAAACACCTACAGATCGCTCCCTCCAGAGGGAGAGGAAGCAAAACTATATGTCTACACGCATGTGGCTGAAGGGGTTCTGGCGCTCTACGGCTTTTCAACTTCCGAGGAAAAACTGCTTTTTAAGAAGCTCATTTCCGTTTCGGGAATCGGGCCTCGGCTGGGATTGGCGATTCTTTCCGGCTACGCACCGCAGGAAATCATGGAGGCGATTCTTCAAGAAAATTTGATCAAACTGACCTCCATCTCCGGCATCGGCAAAAAAACAGCTGAAAGGCTTGTGATGGAACTGAAGGACAAACTTCTGGAACTGGCCTCTCCTGTTTTGGAAGGGGGCAGTGTGCCGATCTTCTCCTCCGGCAAAGGGAGAAGCTTTGATGATGCCCTGTCGGCGCTGCTCAATCTGGGGTATAACCGGTCAACGGCGGAACAGGCGCTGACCCGCGTGGCTATCCGGCCTGAAATGTCGCTGGAACATATTATCAAGGAATCATTGAGCGTGTTGGCCAAATAACATGAAAGAACGTTTAAAAACAGAGTTGACACCGCAGCAAAACAACGAAGAAATACAAATCGAGACTTCGCTGCGTCCCCGCAATTTGAGTGAATACATAGGACAGGAACCGATCAAGGAAAAACTTTCCATCTTTATTCAAGCGGCTAAAAAAAGAAAAGAGGCGCTTGATCATTGCCTCTTTTGCGGCCCCCCCGGTTTGGGTAAAACCTCTCTCGCCCATATTATTGCAGCTGAAATGGGGGCCCCCCTCCGGTCAACCTCCGGCCCCGTTATTGAAAGGCCGGGCGATTTGGCGGCGTTGCTCACCAACCTGGAGCCTGGTTCGGTCCTCTTTATCGATGAAATTCACCGACTTAGTCCGCAAGTGGAAGAAATTTTGTACCCCGCCATGGAGGATTTTACGCTCGACATCATGATCGGTCAGGGACCTTCAGCTAAATCGATCAAACTCAATCTCCCCCCCTTTACCCTTGTAGGAGCCACAACCCGTGCCGGTTTGCTGACCTCCCCCTTGAGAGACCGGTTTGGCATTGTCGAGCGGATCGGTTTTTACACAGCGGATGAACTGAAAGCCATTCTTCACCGTTCCGCCAAAATTCTGAATATTCCGATTGAGGACGAAGGGGGGGGTGAAATTGCGGCCCGCTCCCGAGGCACCCCCCGCATTGTGAACCGCCTTTTAAGACGGGTGCGCGATTTTGCCGAAGTGCGCAGTAACGGAAATATAGTTCTGGATGTGGCTCGTCAGGCTTTGAAAATGCTTGAAATCGACGAAGAGGGTTTTGATTCAATGGATCGAAAAATTCTTCTGACCATCATCGAGAAATTCAGCGGAGGTCCGGTGGGGTTGGAAGCGCTGGCCAGCGCCATTAATGAACAGAGAGATACGGTGGAGGATGTGTATGAACCTTTTTTGCTTCAAAAAGGGTTCATCAATCGAACTCCCCGCGGCCGCACCGCTACACGGAACGCTTTTGAGCACTTTAAACTGCCTCTTCCTGTGAGCGCAAACAATCAGGGAGATTTGTTTTAACCCATGAAAATTGTCGCCCGGCACAATTATGATACTTTTTTTCTTCTTGTAGCCTGCGCCATTTTTTTTGTTTTTCTGATTCTCACTATCAATGGTGAAGATGGTTTGTTGAAGCTTTTGAAGCTGAAAGGGATGAGAAACGATCTGAGATTCAAAAACCATGCCCTGATGATGGAAAATCTTGCCCTCCATCAGGAACAAAAAAGTCTTAAGTCCCTTAAAACCATTGAACAGACCGCTCACGCAACCCTGGGCCTTGCCCATCCTGATGAAACTGTATTTGTCCTCAAAAAAGACAACTAATCCAGCTTGAGTGATTCGATGATTCTTCCCCCGAAGAGTAATTATTTGACAAACGAGACCTGCTCTATTATAGGGAGTCATCCTTGAAAAAGGAGAATAAAAAAAACCGTTTTTTCCATGATTTTGTATTCAAGCCTTTCTGACCACACATTACCTCAAAACAGGTCGTTCAATAAGGGAGAAACGGTTGTTTGATCTTTTTGAGGTGGGCGTCGGATGGTTGAATCGTTCCAAGGAGGAGATTGAAGTCATGTCACGAAGTAAAGGACGCGTAAAATGGTTTAACGATGCCAAGGGGTATGGATTTATTGAACAGGAAGACGGCAAGGATGTTTTTGTTCATTACTCCGCCATCACCGGAGAAGGCTACAAAACGCTCACCGAAGGTCAGGAAGTGGAATTTGATCTGAACGATGGAACCAAAGGGCCCCAGGCTCAGAATGTGACAAAGATAGGTACGTAAAAAATATCGGGGTGTTACTCCTCCCCACCCGTCAAACCATATTCTCTGAGTTTTTTAAAAAGGGTCGATTTGGCAATTCCCAAAAGCTCGGCCGCTTTTGATTTGTTTCCCCCGCTCTGGACAAGCGCCTGCGAAATTTTTTCCTTTTCAGCTTCCTCCAGATTAACAGGGCTCAAACCGCTCCGACTTTCAGCGGAAAATTCAAGGTGTTCCGCTTCCAGGGTCTCATGGGGACAAAAAACAAGGGAGCGGAGAATGACATTTTTCAATTCACGGACATTTCCAGGCCAGGGATAATTGGTCAATGCGTCGCAAGCTTTTTTCGATATCTTTTTCCCCCCGGCTCCTCCGGAGTTTTTCGCAAAAAAATCAGCCAAAAGTGGAATATCCCCCTTCCTTTCGCGCAACGGAGAAATAAAAAGGGGAATCACGAAAAGACGGTAAAAAAGATCTTCCCGGAATTTCCCTTTTTTGACTTCATCCACCAACACCCGGTTTGTCGCGGCCACAACCCGTACATTGATAGAAATATCAGAATCTCCCCCGACTCTCCGGATCGTCCGGTTTTCCAGAACGCGCAAAAGCTTCGGCTGGAGCTCCAGAGGAAGTTCTCCAATTTCGTCCAAAAAAAGAGTCCCCCCATCCGCCTGTTCAAAAGCTCCCACTCTTTTGTTCTGGGCACCGGTAAAAGCCCCTTTTTCGTGGCCAAAAAGTTCACTTTCAATCAGGTTCGGAGAAATCGCCCCGCAATTCAAAACCCTATAGGGGCCCGATTTTCGGGGTGACAATTCATGCAGGGCTTTGGCCACCAATTCCTTTCCCGTGCCGCTTTCCCCATGAATCAAAATGGCATGATCGGTCGGGGCCACCAGTTGGATTTTGGCAAAAAGACGGCGCATCACCTCTGACTTCCCCACAATCCCCATAAAATGGTCGACAGAAAGAGGTTCGATTTTTTCTTCCTTCTCCTCCTGTTCCAAAAAACAAACAGTTTTCCCCAGCCTGATTTCACTGCCGGGAAGGAGCAAAATTTTCCGGATTTTGCATCCGTTGACAAAAGTCCCGTTGGTTGAACCAAGATCAGAAAGGATCCATCCCGACTCTTCCTGTTCCAGCAGGCAGTGCCGGCCCGACACATAATCATCGGTCAAGACCAGATCGCACTCCGTCGATTTTCCGATGAGAAGACGACTTTTTGTCAGACTTGTTTTATGGGGCCCCCCATCGGGAGGCCGGATGGCCAGAACAAATTGGGCTCGGATAACGGTTTCTTTGACCGGATCGACTTTGAGTATTTTGGTTGCTTCAGTCATCAAATATTCAACGCAATGGTCTCCCCCACTTCCAGTCCCGTTGACTCCGCAAAACCGGCATTAACTTCCAATACGTAACGGAATGAGCTTGTCGGCGTAATTAAATCTTCCGAAAGAGGCGTGGTGTTTTCGGCGATAAAAACAACTTGGGCCCCTGAATCAATAAAAATAATGTCAAGGGAGATGGCCGTATCCTTCATCCAAAAAGAACTCAACGTATCTTCCGGCCAAATAAAAAGCATTCCCGCGTTTTCCGCGAGCGAGTCGCGGTTCATCAGCCCCTTGGACCGTTCCGATTCGCTGTCAGCAATTTCCAGACTGACTGTTATCGTTCCATTGTCTGTGGTGATAACAGCGGTGGGAATCGATGGGGAACTACCGCCACAATGAAGTAAAAGAAACCAGACCAACAAGAGAATTTTATTCCCCATTGGGCTCTCCCTCGTCGTCTTTTTCGGCCAACTTCGCCACCGATACCACCTTTTCCTCCAGCTCCATCTGGATCAGGCGAACCCCTTGTGTGTTTCTTCCCATCAGCGAAATCTGGTTGACATGCATGCGAATCACCTTGCCATGATCGGTAATCAGCATCACATCGTCGGTATCGACCACCTGAACCGCTCCGATCACCTGGCCTGTCTTGTCGACAGTCTTCATCGTAATCACACCGCTTCCTCCCCGCCCCTGCACCCGATATTCCGATTCTTCCGTTCTCTTGCCATACCCTTTTTCAGACACGGTCAAAATGGTTGTCTTTTCGTTGATGATCGACATCCCGACCACAGCGTCCCCCTCCCCCAGCGAAATTCCACGAACTCCCGCCGCGGTCCGCCCCATCAACCTCACCTGATCTTCATGAAACCGGATGGTCTGCCCTTCCTTCGTGCTGATCAAAATGTCCCGTTTGCCGTCAGTCAGTTCCACCGTAATCAGCTCATCGCCAGGATCAATGGAAATGGCGATAATGCCCCCGGCACGAGGATTGGAATAAGCACTCAACTCCGTTTTTTTGATGGTTCCTTTGCGGGTCACAAACACAACATTTTGTCCTTCTTCAAATGATTTGACCGGTAAAACAGACGCCACTTTTTCATTTTCCTTCAGGCTAACCAGATTGGAAATGGCCTTGCCGCGGGTGGCCCGTCCCGCCTGCGGAATTTCATGAACCTTCAACCAATGCACACGCCCTTCGCTCGTAAAAATCAGGATATAATCATGGGTGCTGGCGACAAAGATCTGCTCCACAAAATCTTCTTCGCGCGTCGTCATCCCGGTCACACCGCGCCCCCCCCTTCTCTGCGCGCGATAGAGGCTGATCGGGTTCCGTTTGACATAGCCATGATGGGAGACGGTCACCACCATATCTTCTTCCTGAATCAGATCCTCCGCTGAAAATCCGGAAATGGACCCTTCCACGATTTCAGTCCGCCGCTTGTCTCCATACTTTTGTTTGATTTCTTCCAATTCACTGACGATGATTTCAGACACTTTGGTTTCGTTGGACAGAATCCCCTTCAATTCCTCAATCAGCAGACAAACTTCGTTGTATTCCTGAACAATCTTGTCCCGCTCCAGTCCGGTCAACCTCTGCAGGCGCATCTCCAGAATGGCTTGCGCCTGGATGTCGGTCAAACCAAAACGTTCAATCAGCTGGATTTTAGCGGCGGAAGGATTGGGGGCTTTTTTGATCAGGGCAATCACTTCATCAATATTTTCGACCGCGATTTTCAACCCTTCCAGGATATGAGCCCGCTTGAGCGCCTCCTCCAGTTCAAACGTGGTTCGCCTGATAACTACTTCTTTACGATGTTCCAAAAAAATCTGGAGAGACTCTTTTAAACTTAAAATACGAGGCTGTCCGGCCACAATGGTCAGCATGATGATGCCATACGATGATTGCAGGGCAGTGTGTTTGTAGAGGGAATTGAGAACAACTGCCGAAACCGCTCCTTTTTTGAGTTCAATCACAATTCTCATTCCTTCGCGATCCGATTCATCGCGAATTTCAGAAATCCCTTCGATCTGGTCGTTATTCACCAGTTCCGCCATCGATTCGATCAGGCGCGCCTTGTTCACCTGATAGGGAATTTCGGTAACGATAATTGCTTCGCGGTCCCCCTTGGCGATTTTTTCAATCGTGGCGCGTGCCCGCAACTGAATAATCCCCCGCCCCTTTTCGTAGGCTTGTCTGATTCCCGCCTTGCCAAAAATAAAACCGGCTGTCGGAAAATCGGGACCCGGCACAATTTTGAAAAGATCGGCGTTTGTCAAAGCAGGATTTTTCACAAGAGCGACCAACGCATCGATAATTTCCACTATGTTATGCGGGGGGATTTTGGTCGCCATCCCGACTGCGATTCCTTCTGAACCATTGATCAGCAAATTGGGAATGCGGGTGGGAAGAACAACCGGTTCAACGGTTGAATTGTCAAAGTTGGGAACAAAATCGACCGTACGTTTGTCGATGTCGGCCATCATTTCCTCGGCCAGAGCGGTCAAGCGGCATTCGGTATAACGGTATGCGGCGGCAGAATCTCCATCCACGGAACCAAAATTTCCTTGCCCATCAATCAGGGGATAGCGCATGTTCCATTCCTGCGCCATGCGGACCAGCGTATCATAGACCGCTAGATCGCCATGGGGATGATATTTTTTTAAAACCTCCCCCACAACACCCGCACATTTGGAATAACTTTTGTTGGATAAAAGCCCCTCGCGATACATGGCATACAAGATCCGCCGATGGACCGGCTTTAAGCCATCGCGGCCGTCGGGAAGGGCCCGTCCCACGATCACGCTCATGGCGTAATCGAGGTAAGAATTTTTCATTTCATCTTCAATATTAACCGCGATAATTTCTTTAGAAAAAGCCATAGGAAAACCAGACAAAACAAGCCTTTAAGAGTATTTAAGATCTATGAGAGGGGGGGGAAAAAGTCAACGTTAAAAGACAGAATTTCGTAATGCCTCAGTTTCACCTTGCCAAGAGAATTAACCCCCGAAGGGGGTTCAAGGAATGTAGCCGTGGGTGTCAACCCACGGAACAGGCACAAGCCGT
>SBBF01000049.1 GCA_005240075.1 Nitrospira sp. | reverse complement strand
GCCTTGGTTTCCCCCCTTGGATCCCCCCTTCCGGGGCGCCCCCTCGATTAGGGAAAGATGGAAATTTTTATACGGGATATACAAACGATCTTCGGCGTTGATTGGATGAACATGGGACAGAATTTAATTCGTCATACCTGTGCGACGCATTTGACGAGGAATGGGACGCCGATGGCAACCTGTGAAAATTCCCGCTAAATTGACAAAGCAGGGGCAAGTTGGTACGGTTCTCCTCTTTAATACTCGCATACTTGGATGCCATATGAGGAAGAATCCGGCTTTGCCGGTTCTGACCGCGGGGGCCCCCTTCATTGCGACCGAAGGGAGCAGGAAGGTATATAAATGAAGAAAAAAGCATGGGGGGGACGATTTAAGAAAAAAACCGACCCCCTGATGGAGACCTTTAATGCTTCTCTCTCTTTTGATCGAAAACTCTTTCACGAAGATATTCAAGGCTCTCGTGTACATGCAAAAATGATAAATAAAATCAATATCTTGACTACTTCTGAGTTTAAACAAATCGATCAGGGATTAAACGAAATTTTGGAGGAGATGAAAGCGGGAACTTTTGTGTGGGACTTGAAGGATGAAGATATTCATATGGCGGTTGAGTCCCGGTTAACCGAAAAGATTGGCCCTTTGGGGGGCAAGCTTCACACGGCTAGAAGCCGGAACGACCAGGTGGCTCTGGATTTGCGGCTCTATTGCCGGAAGAGATTGGCCGAGCTGGATGGAAAGATTGCTGGTTTGCAAAAAGTGTTGGTTGTTCTGGCAGAAACAAAGGGATTTGTTCCTCTGCCCGGTTATACCCATTTGCAACAGGCTCAAGCGGTATTGTGGGGACATCATCTGTTGGCTTATTTTGAAATGTTACAGAGAGACCGGGCCAGAATTGCCGACACTCTCAAGCGGGTGAATGTTTGCCCCCTCGGTTCTGGCGCGTTGGCTGGAAGCACCTTTCCGGTTGATCGAAAATTTACGGCCGATGAGCTTGGGTTTGACGATGTGACTCACAACAGCCTGGATGCGGTTTCCGATCGTGACTTTGTGGCGGAAATTATTTTTAGTGCCAGCCTGATGATGGTTCATTTGTCGCGGTTTTGTGAGGAGCTTGTTTTGTGGTCATCCCAGGAATTTGGTTTTGTGACTCTCCCGCAAGAATTTTGCACTGGTTCTTCCATGATGCCGCAAAAGATGAATCCGGACGCGCCGGAACTGATTCGGGGGAAAACCGGCCGGGTTTTTGGCGATTTGATTTCGATATTGACAGTCTTAAAGGGACTGCCGCTCGCTTACAACAAGGATTTGCAGGAAGACAAAGAACCGCTGTTTGATGCGCTGGATACCGTAGAGAATTGTTTGACTGTTTTAACCCAAATGCTTCCCAAAATTCAGGTTCATCCTGAACGGATGCAAAAAGCAACGGAGGAGGGATTTTTACTGGCGACCGATCTGGCCGATTATTTGGCTTCCAAGGGGGTTGCATTCAGAAGCGCGCATGAAATTGTGGGAGGGATTGTAGCGGATTGCGCGCAAAAGGGAAAAACACTGGAGAAACTTTCGTTAAAGGAATTAAAAAATCATTCGTCCAAATTTGAGAAAGATGTGAGCGAATGGCTGGATATCG
The DNA here is from genome assembly GCA_005240075.1 of Nitrospira sp. Taxonomy (GTDB): domain Bacteria; phylum UBA10199; class UBA10199; order UBA10199; family SBBF01; genus SBBF01. Next base: position 7,083 of record SBBF01000049.1, on the reverse strand, counting down.
AAGCATCGATTAATCGACGGAAATCAATCGGGGGGACGGCGGCAGAAAGGGTGCGGGAAGAAATCAAGAGGGCGCGGGAGATTTTGAAAAAAATGTAGGGGCGAACCTTGTGTTCGCCCAATTTGACGGGCGATCATCAAGATCGCCTCTACGATTATGAACCATTTTCATTACATTAATAATAACCTCCATTGTGAAGAAGTCCCCCTTTCAAAAATTGCCGACCAAGTGGGAACCCCGGTCTACGTCTACAGTTCTCATTTTTTGGAAGAGCAATTTCGTTCTTTTGATTCAGCTTTTGCCGGAACCCCTCATCTGGTCTGTTATTCCATGAAGGCCAATTCCAATGGGGCTCTGTTGCGGACTTTCATTAAAAGGGGAGCAGGCATTGATGTAGTTTCCGGTGGCGAGCTGGTGAGAGCCCTCAAGGGGGGGTGTGATCCAAAAAAAATTGTCTATTCGGGTGTGGGCAAAACGGAAGAGGAAATGAAATTGGCCCTGGAAAAGGGGATTCTTCAGTTTAATGTGGAGGCGGTGGAGGAATTGACTTTGCTGAATCAGGTGGCCCTCCGGATGGGCCAAAAAGCGCCGATTGCCTTGCGCGTCAACCCCGATGTGGATCCTGAAACCCATGCCTACATCGCCACTGGGCTGGCGAAGAGCAAGTTCGGGATTAGCCAGCCGAAAGCGTTGGAGCTCTACCGGAAGGGGGCCCAGATGAAAGGGATTGAGATTGTGGGGATCGATTGCCACATCGGTTCGCAACTCACGCGGTTGGCTCCTATTGAAGAGGCGGTGCAAAAAGTGATGGAGATGGCAAAAATTCTGGAAGCCGAAGGGATTGTGATGAGCCATATCGATATTGGGGGGGGACTGGGGATTGTTTACAGGGACGAAACTCCTCCAACCCCCCAAGAATATGCGTTGGCGATCCGAAGGATCATGGGAAATCGATCGGTCAAATTGATTCTGGAGCCGGGACGTTTTTTGGTGGGAAACAGTGGAATTCTTCTGACCCGTGTTCTTTTCAACAAAGAAAGGGACGGGAAACGTTTTGTGGTGGTTGATGGAGCGAGCAATGATTTGATGCGCCCCGCTCTTTATGACGCTTATCATCAGATTCAACCGGTCTTGCGCGATTCGGGTCGTCCGGTGGCCATTGCCGATGTCGTCGGCCCCGTTTGCGAGACGGCCGATTTTTTGGCGCTGGATCGCGAACTCCCCCGGTTTGAATCGGGGGAATTGATGGCGTTAATGAGCGCCGGGGCGTATGGATATTCCATGGGTTCGAACTATAATTCGCGTCCCCGTCCGGCGGAGGTTTTGGTGAAGAGGCAGGATTTTTTTGTGATCAACGAACGGGAAAAAATCGAGGATTTGACCAAACGGGAAAAAATCCCTGAATTTTTGATGTAAGGGCACGGTTACCGCGCCCGTACAGTTATGATGTTATTTACCGGTTCCATGACAGCTTTGGTGACGCCGTTTAAAAACGGTAAAGTTGATGAAGAGGCTCTTCGATTGCTTGTTGAGCGTCAGATCGAAAATGGAACGAAAGTGATTGTCCCCTGCGGAACAACGGGGGAGTCAGCCACGCTCACTTTTGAAGAACATGTTCGGGTGATTGAAATCACGGTGGACCAGGTCAAAAAGAGAGTGAAAGTTCTGGCGGGAGCGGGGGCCAACGCGACCCACGAAGCGATTCATCTTCATCAGGAATCAAGGCGCGTGGGGGCGGATGGCACCCTTCAGGTGACCCCTTACTACAACAAGCCACCGCAGGAGGGGTTGTATCAGCATTTTAGGGCGATTGCAGCATCAGCTGATTTTCCCATCGTCCTTTATAATGTCCCCGGTCGAACCTCGGTTAATCTTTTGCCTGAAACGGTCGCGCGACTGGCGTCCATCGATACGATTGTGGGGATCAAGGAAGCCGGTGGCAATTTGGAGCAGGTAAAAAAGTTGATTTCTTTGGTTCCTTCCGATTTTGTCGTCCTCTCAGGTGAGGATGCGCAGACTCTGGATATCTACAAACTGGGAGGGAAGGGGGCCATTTCGGTGACAGCCAATGTTTTGCCGAACGAATGTGCCGAGGAATGGAATTTGTTTCAAGCGGGTCAGGTGAAAGAAGCACAAACAGTGCACGAAACCCTCATGCCGATGCACGACGCGATGTTTTTTGAAACCAACCCGATTCCGGTCAAGGCGGCCTTGGCGATGATGGGGTTGATCGAAGAAGAATATCGTTTGCCGTTGGTTAAAATATCGGCAGGGAATCGGGAGAGGTTGAAGAAAGTTTTACAACAATTAAAATTAATTTAAAAATTTAAAATTATGTTGTCACTTATCATTACAGGGGCCGCTGGCCGCATGGGATCTGAATTAATCTCGTTGGTCTTGGCGTCAAAGGACATGGAGCTAGTTGGCGCCATAGAAAATCCAAAATCACAAGCCATTGGGAACGTTGTAGGGGGGGTTGCCATTGAGGCCAGTCTGGAAAAAGTTCTCCAGCAAACAAAAAAGAAAAGAGTCATCATTGATTTTACAACTCCTGAGGCAACCCTTCTGCATCTTTCCGTAGCTGTTGCACAGGCCGTTCCTCTTGTTATCGGCACAACCGGTTTTAAAGAGGGGGATTTGCGGCAAATCAGGGAGGCCTCCCAAAAAATACCGATAGTTTTGTCCCCCAACATGAGTGTCGGGGTGAATACTCTCTTTAAACTGGCGGGAGAGACCGCCCGAATTTTGGGAGAGAACTACGACATCGAGATTTTGGAGGCTCACCACAAACATAAAAAAGATGCGCCGTCAGGGACTGCCGTCAAGATAGCCCAAATCCTGGCAGAAGCCACGGGACGCCGCTACCCGCAAGATTTTAAACTCCATCGCGAAGGAATGATCGGGGAGAGAAATGCCAAAGAAATAGGGATCCAGGTGCTTCGGGGAGGGGATATTGTGGGGGAACATGCGGTTTTTTATTGTGGCGAGGGGGAGCGGGTCGAAATTCGCCATCTGGCCACTCACCGTAAAACCTTTGCCCAAGGGGCTTTGCGGGCCGCCCTCTGGATTGCTGGCCAAAAACCGGGACTTTATGATATGAAGGATGTTCTGGGAGCCTGAATTTGAACAAAACATTTTATTTATTCCCCCTGACATTTCTTTTTTTGATCTCCGCTTGCGCTCACACCCCGAAAGATTCCAAACAACCCCTGTCCAAAGCCATTTCGGAAAAGGGAAACAGTCTCTATTATTATCTTATTTCTGAACTCCAGAATTTTGAGGGGAAGGGGGATGAGGCTCTTTTATTTCTGGAAAAGGCGATCAAAAAAGATCCCTCTTCATCTCATCTGCTGATCGAAAAAGCCTACGAAATGGCGCGGATGAACAAACTGGATGAAGCCTTTGAATTGGCTCAAAAAGCCTATTTGGAGCATGTGGACGATGTGGAGCTGAATATTCTTTTGGGAAAAATTCATTCCACACGCAAGGAGTATGATCTCGTTTTCAAACATTATCAACAAGCGCTTGAGGCCGATCGCGACAACGAGGAGATCTACAATCTGATTGCCCGCGAATACATGGCGGCGGACAAACCGCACGAGGCGATCAAAATTCTCAAAAAACTGACCGAAGTGAAACCGGAGGCGACCTCGGCCTACTATTATATGGGGAGCATTTATGCAACGCACCTCAAGGATTATTCCAAGGCGTTGAAGGCTTACGAAACGGTCCTGGAAAGCGATCCGGACAATTCGAAGATCCTGGAAATCATAGCCGAAATTTATCTGGCGCAAAAAAATTACAGCAAAGCTCTCGAAATATTCGATCGCCTGGGGGAAGCTCTCCCCGGCGATCCCGCTCCTCGCATCCGGTCAGCCCTTCTCTTGTATGAATTAAAGGATCTGGAGGGGGCGATCCGGAAATTCGAATTGATTCTCTCCGACAACCTTCTTTCCGACAAAATTCTTTATTATCTGGGGCTCCTCTATGAAGAAAAAGGGGAGGAGGCCCGGGCGATTTCTTTGTATGAACGTCTTCCCGATTCATCGGAATTCTATGTTGAGGCGGTGATTAGACGGGCGGTCATCCAAAAAAGAAAAGGGGAGATCGAGCCGGCCATTGCTCTCGCCCGGTCAGTTTTGGAAAAACATCCCCAAAAAATTGAATTCTACGATCTTTTGGCTTCCCTCTATCTGTCAAAAAAGGATTATGACCGGGCGGTTCAAACCATCAGGCGGGGGCTTGGCCGCCACCCGAAAAATGAGGATCTGCTCATGTCGTTGGGGGTGATTCAGGAAAAAATGGGGGATAGTTCGGCCAGCTTGAACACCATGAAGTTGGTGCTTGGGGTTAACCCCGACAATCCCACCGCTCTTAATTTTATTGGCTATACCTATCTCGAAAAAGGGGAACATCTGGAAGAAGCGGAAAAACTGATTGCCAGGGCATTCTCCCTTCGTCCGGATGACGGCTATATCATGGACAGTCTGGGGTGGGTTTATTTTCAAAAGGGGGATTACCAAAAAGCTCTTTCTCTTATCCAGCAGGCGGACAAGTTGATTCCTGATGAACCGACCATTCTGGAACACCTCGGCGATATCCACCTCAAGCTTCATGACAAAAGGCTCGCCCGCAAATTTTTTGAAGATGCCCTCTATCATTTGAGGAAAGAAGAAGAACAAGACAAGAAGGACGGGGAGCAGATACAGCGATTGGTTAAAAAAATGGGTGCATTGTAGATGGGAAAGCGCGTTTTTTTCTTCTGGCTCATCTTTTTTTGTGCAACGCCGCTTTTTGCTTTTTCTTATATCTCTCTTTACGGTGATGCTGAGGTGGTGGTTGTCCGGAAGAAAAAAGTGCGGCGGTTTCATGAGGCGGTTGTCATTCGCGAAAACGGGGTTGCCCTCTTTGAAACCCTGGATGATTTCGGCAACCGGCTCGCCTGGATCACCTTGTCAGAAGAATCAGAATCCCCCCCATTAAAAAAACTTCTGGGGCTCCCCCTTTCCCGCAGGGAATTCCTGGCTTATCTTTTGTATGAAATTCCAGAAGGGATTGAACATCTGCATATTCAGTATGATGAAGCGGGGCACCTGATATCGGTTGAAAAAAAGTCAAGAAAGAAAAAAGAAAATTATCAAGTCGAATTTCTGGATCTTGAAAAAAAAGGGAGACGATTTTACCCTCAAACTATTCTGATGAGTTCTCGTAACGTAGAACTCAAAATCTCATGGCGCACTGTGACTATCGAATAAAGTTTTTATTGTTGGCCTCTATCGTTTTTCTTCCTGCCTGCGGCTCCCAGGTTCCTTTTTCTCCGGATACCTTGCGCATTTCAATCGGTGCCGAGCCCGACACTCTGAATCCTTTGACCTCCAGCGATGCCTATTCCGGAAGGGTCCTGGACTATGTGAACGACACGATGATTGAGCGGAACAGGGATACTCTGGAATATGAACCCAAGTTGGCCGACCGGTGGGAAGTTTCAGCCGATCATTTGACATATATTTTTCATCTCAAAAAAGAGGTTCGTTGGCATGACGGGCAGCCGTTTACGGCCGATGACGTTGTTTATTCCTTTCAGAAAATCCAAGATCCAACAGTCGAAGCCCCTTTTTTAAGGGTTTATTATGCGGATATCGACCGCGTTGAAAAAATAGACCAGTGGACCGTCAAGTTTGTTTACAAGCGCCCCTATTTTTTGGGGTTGAGCGTTTGTGGCACTCTCCCCCTTCTTCCCAAACATTTGTTTAATGATGGGACCGATTTCAATTCTCATCCTTTGGGAAGAAAACCGGTAGGAGTCGGTCCGTACCGTTTTGTGGAATGGAAGACCAACAAGAAAATAGTTTTGGAGCGATTCGACGATTATTGGGGGAGCAAACCGGCGATTCGAAGGATTGAATTCAAGATCATTACAGATGACGCCATTGCTTTTCAGGTCTTGAAAAAAGGGGAGCTTGATTTTGCTGTCATCCGGCCAATTCAATGGATTAAACAGACCGATTCAGAAAAATTCAATTCCCTCTTTTCCAAGCATAAGTATCTCCTGCCAGGTTTCAATTACATTGGATGGAACCATACGAGCCCCATTTTTTCTGACAAAAAAGTGAGGCAGGCGATGACTTATCTTGTTAACCGGGAAAAATTGCTGGAAAAAATAAATTTTGGTTTGGGGCGGGTGGTGGAGGCCCCTTTTTTTGTGGAGGGGGCCCAGTACAATCATCATCTCCCCTCGCGGTCTTATAATCCGGATGAAGCGCGGCGTCTTTTATCCACAGCGGGTTGGACCGATTCCGATGGCGACGGCATCCTGGACAAAGAGGGGAAAAAATTTGAATTTGTTTTTCTCTACCCTTCAGGCTCCAAATTTTCAGAACGGATGGCCCCCATTCTCAAGGAAGATTTAAAAAAGGTGGGGATTGAAATGGCGATTGAACGGATGGAATGGGCCGCCTTTCTCTCCCGGATTGAGAAAAAGGAGTTTGATGCGACCAGCTTGGGATGGTCAACCGGCTTTGAAGACGACCCCTATCAGGTTTGGCATTCCTCCCAGGCTGATGAGACAAGGGGATCGAATTTTATTTCTTTCAAAAATGCGGAAGCGGACCAATTGATCGAGGAGGCCAGGACGGAGTTTGATGAAAAGAGGCGAAACAGTCTCTACCATCGTTTTCAGGAAATTCTTTATGACGAGCAACCTTATACTTTTTTATTTGCCAATTATTCGCTAGTGGTGACTTCCCGGAGGTTTCAGAATGTGGTTGTGCATAAGACAGGAATGAATACGTTGGAATGGGAGTTGTAAAAAAATGTTCCATTACATTTTCAAACGCCTTCTCCTCATGATCCCCACCCTTCTGGGAATTACGCTGATTACATTTTTTATCATGAAACTGGCGCCGGGGGATCCGGTTTCGCTTAAACTGATGTTTGCCGGCCAGGGAATTTCGCCGCAGGCGCTGGCGGCAGAGCTGGCCAAAAAAGAGGGGCCTTTGGAACTCCCCCCCTCTTACGAAAAATTCATCCGGAATTTAAGTGAACTGATTCATGGTGAAATAGAAGGGACATCCACTTATAAAG
>SBBF01000088.1 GCA_005240075.1 Nitrospira sp. | reverse complement strand
TATGCCTCACTGAATATGAAACGCAACAGGAAGAGGTAAAACTGAGGGATTACCCTTCGGGGGTTAATTCTCTTGGCAAGGTGAAACTGAGGCATTACATTATTCTCTGTTTGATCCTTTTAGGAATGGGGTGTAGTTGGGTATTGGCTCATTCAGAGGAGGAAAAACCGATGGTCCATAAATTTGAAAAACCTTCCCCCGACGTTTTGAAGAAAAAATTGACCCCCCTGCAGTACAAGGTTACCCAACAAGAGGGAACCGAGCCCCCTTTTGCCAATGAATATTGGAATAACAAAGAGGAGGGAATTTATGTCGATGTGGTAAGCGGGGAACCTCTTTTTAGTTCCCGGGACAAGTTTGATTCGGGCACCGGATGGCCCAGTTTTACAAAACCTCTTGATGAAAAAAATATTTGTTTACGGAAAGACAACAAACTCTTCATGACCCGAACTGAAGTTCGTTCTCAATCGGGCGATTCCCATTTGGGGCATGTCTTTGAAGACGGTCCCGGCCCCACCGGCCTCCGTTACTGCATTAATTCAGCCTCCCTTCGTTTTATTCCTGTCGATCAGCTGGAAAAAGAGGGGTACGGCTCCTATCTCTCTCTCTTTCAAAAAAACGAAGGGAAGGAAGAAGAAAAAAAGGGGAGTCCCCGATATGAAAAAGCAACCCTTGCCGGCGGCTGTTTTTGGGGAGTGGAAGACATCATCCGGCAACTCTCTGGCGTTATCGATACAACGGTTGGCTATACCGGCGGCCTCTTTCCCGATCCCACCTATGAAGAGGTCTCAACGGGAGAAACGGGACATGCCGAAGCGGTTGAAGTGGTGTTTGACCCTTCACGAATCAGTTACGAGGAAATATTGAAATATTTTTTTCGTCTGCACGACCCCACCACTCTCAATCGGCAGGCAAATGATAGTGGCACCCAGTATCGATCAGCCATTTTCTATCATAGTGAAGATCAAAAAAAGACAGCCCTCAAGGTTAAAGAGGAGATTCAAAAATTGGGCAAATGGAAAAAGCCGATTGTCACAGAAATTGTTCCTGCCAAAGAGTTCTATGCCGCTGAGGATTATCATCAGGATTATCTTCAAAAAAATCCGGATGGATATCATTGCCACTATTTGAGAGACTAACCCCCCTATGACTGAATTCGTTCTTCCTCCTCTTGGAGAAAATATTGAAACAGCCGAAGTGGTAAAAATACTGGTTTCGAAAGGAGACCTCGTCAAAAAAGACCAACCGGTCGTTGAATTGGAAACAGGAAAAGCGGTCTTGGAACTCCCTTCAACTCTCGGTAGAATTAACCCAGCTTGCTGAAAAAGCACGTAACAAAACCATCAAACTGGAAGAAATGCAGGGGGGGAGTTTTTCAATCACCAATCTGGGAGGGATAGGAGGAACACTTCATTTTTCGCCACTAATCAACTCCCCGGAAGTGGCTGTCTTGGGGGTCGGACGCGCTTTGATTCAGCCAACATGGATTGAAAACAAATGGGAACCTCGAAAAATGATTCCACTCTCCCTCTCATACGATCACCGGTTGATTGATGGCGCCGATTCGGCCCGATTTTTAAAGTGGGTGACTGAAGCTTTGACCGAACCTTTCCTCCTTGATCTGGAAGGATAAAAAAATTTAAGACTTTGAAGATTCCAAACGGACCTTTCCTCGGGCAATTTCCCTCAAAGCTTCCACGACATTTTTATTGTCGCTTCCCGCCATCCGTTTGGCCCCTTTTTCCAGTTGACGCACCCTTTTGGCAGCCAGATGAACCAGGGAAAACCGGCTATCCACTTTTTTCAGACAATCTTCCACAGTAATTCTTGCCATAGTTTTTTTTAGAGGATAATTTAAACGAAGGTGCTATTTAGTGGATTTGTCTCTGTGTAGTCAACAGGAATTCGATGAAACTGATCCTCGCCCAAATCAACCCTCTTGTGGGGGATATTGAGGGAAACACAAAAAAAATCATTCGCTTGATTCATCAAGCCCGAAAAAAACAGGGAGATTTGGTGATTTTTCCGGAAATGGCGGTCTTGGGCTATCCTCCTCGCGATCTTTTGGAACTCCCCCTGATTCTGGAGAAGAGTCAGAAGGCCATCGAGCAGATCGCCAAAGAAAGCACTGATCTTGCGGTTCTTGTTGGATGCATTGCCCCCAATCCGGATCGTGTGGGAAAGACTCTGTACAATGCCGCTTACTGGCTAGAGGAAGGAAAAATCAGGCAGATTCTTCATAAAAGTCTTCTTCCTTTCTACGACGTCTTTGATGAAACCCGCTATTTTGAATCGGGGACCAGGTGGGAAACAGTTGACTTTGGGGGAATGACCATCGGCGTTTCGGTTTGCGAGGATATCTGGACCGATCCGTCTCTCTGGAAGCGCCCCTTTTATCAGGTTGATCCGGTTGCCCAGTTGGTGGGGCTGGGCTCAAAAGTGTTGATCAATATTTCCGCTTCTCCTTATTGCATGGGAAAATACCAACAGCGCCGCCAGATGCTGGAAAAATTGGCCCGGCAAAATCAGGTTGCAGTTGTTTATGTCAATCAGGTGGGGGGGAATGATGAACTGATTTTTGATGGAGGGTCGATGGTTGTTGATTCGCAAGGGGATCTGGTGGCCCGGGCCCCTTTTTTCAAGGAAGGGTTGACCGTTGTGGATCTGCAAAACAAACCTCTTCAAAACTATAAGGAACCGGATGAACTTGATTTGCTTGCTCAAGCGCTTATTTGCGGCCTCAAAGATTATGTCCGAAAATGTGGTTTTAAAAAAGCAGCCCTCGGTTTGTCGGGGGGAATCGATTCGGCGCTGGTTGCCGCTTTGGCGGTCAAGGCTTTAGGTTCACAGAATGTGTTGGGGCTTCTTCTGCCATCCCGCTATACGAGCAGAGAAAGCATCAGGGATGCCTTGGCTCTGGCCAAAAATCTCAAAATCAAAACAAAAATAATCCCCATTCATGATATTCATTTGGCATACGAAAAAAAAATCAGAAAAATTTTCGGCAACAAAAAACAGGACGCGACCGAGGAAAATATCCAGGCCCGCATTCGGGGAAATCTCCTCATGGCGCTCTCCAACAAGGAAGGTTATCTGGTGTTGAGCACCGGAAACAAGTCCGAGTTGGCGGTCGGCTATTGCACTCTCTACGGCGACATGTCGGGGGGGTTGAGCGTGATTGCCGATGTTCCCAAAACTGATGTGTATGAATTGTCGCGTCGTTTCAAATCGATTCCGTCAACAATTTTGACCAAGGCCCCGACGGCAGAATTAAAGCTGAATCAGAAAGATCAGGATATTCTCCCGCCGTACGAAGTTCTGGATGGAATCATCAAGGCTTATGTGGAAGAACTAAAAAGCCCCGAGGAGATTGTGTCGGCTGGTTTTGATAAAAAAACGGTGGCCCAGGTGTTAGCGATGATTCATCGGAACGAATACAAACGCCGCCAAGCCGCTCCCGGTCTGAAAGTGACTTCAAAGGCCTTCGGCATGGGGCGGCGGTTTCCGATTGCGTGCAGGCTTTAACGATCATCTCTCCCAAAACGTCTTCACATGAGGGGAGTCCAGAATTTTTTGATCCTTTGTAACGAGTATGGCTCCCAACCTGATGGCAGTTGCGACGATGATTCGGTCAGCCGGGTCAGCATGAAAGGGGGAGGTGAGCTCAGTGGACCTCAGAAACAACCAATGATCAACGGGGATGATTTTCAAAAACGGAAATCTTTCGAGCCGTTCTGTCCATTCATTCAAATTTCTCTGGAGAGAAAGTTTCTTCTTTTGCACAAGAAGGCAAACTTCCCAAATCGAAACAGCTGATACATAAATTGAACCTGATTTTTGATGTTGAGTTATTTTCTCAGCTACCGAAAATGGAAGAAAAGATGGATTATCCAGCCACCATATCAGGACATGAGTATCCAGCACAATCATGGCAACAATTCCCAATCTTCAAGCCCCACCGGTTCGAAAGGATCTTCGTACTTTAAAACAGAACCCTTGAACCATTCGAGCGGATCTTCTTTTTTTTGGTCTTTTTCATTGAAAGGAATCAGTTGAGCCACCGGTCGCCCACGATCAGTAATGGTAATTTTAATCTGATCATGTTCTATTTTTCTTAAATAATTCAATAACTTAGGCTTCAATTCAGATTTGGAAATGATCATTGTCTTTTCATTCATGACCTGGTCATAATGACATGGTCATTTTAGATTGTCAAGGGGGGTGGGGTTCAGTTTGAATATTTGTCTGATCAAAGAATCGATGGGCGATTCGTTCTTTTCCGATGGATGTTCAATGCTCAAAAGAATCTGCAGGTTTTGGAGGGGGAAAATCATGTTTAACCCCTTGAGTCCATCAGCCCGGAGGTATACCGGGTCAAATCGTCTACCGTTTCAATTTTCGGCATCTGATCGCCGTCAAATTCGATTCCGTACCTCTTTTCCAGATGAACGATCAACTCCACGATATCCAGCGAGTCGAGGCAGAGATCGTCCTTGAGGCTTGCATGCGGGGAAAGCTCCCGGGCCTTAGACCCTTTGAGAAAACGGGAGATTTCAATCTGTATTTGCTTGTTAACAATCATTTTCATCAATGAGATCACCACAGGCGTTTCCCGTTTTCACATACAAAGTATAGGGGCCGCCATACCTCTCATCGAAATCTGAAACCCGTATCTCATAGGTATCGTCATCCGGGCAAATAAAGGCAACATCTGCTGTGAGGCCGTAGGGAAACGCTGTGTCGTATTCTTCTTGGGAATAGGCATCTGCCCAGATCTCAAGAGTGGGCGTAAATTCATTATCATTCGATTCGAGCATAAGCCATACAACTCTCAAGCGGGAACATTGGATCGTATGTGTTGAATAGCCGCCGCCAACAGCTAAATCGCCTTGAATAGTATAATCCAAATTCTCAGCAGCATCTATCGTTGCGTCCTCTTCTTCTTCCTCCTCCTCCGTTCCCTGTATGGCACTTATTAGTTGTTCACTGGTGATGATGTTGACAGTATATGAGTCGTCGTGACACGCAAAATAGCCAAACGACTCGGAATCAGGAAAGCTTTCTGAGTACCACAACGAACCATCGTAACTATAACCAATTGCCCCCGACATGCTGGGGTCGCAGTACCAGTAGATCCGGCTACTTGTGTCACTGGCACAAGACGTCTTTACTACCGACCCTTTTGACGTATCCTGACCTTCACTACAGTAAAGAACTGCACTCGTATCTGAGAGTTTTCCAATAGCCGGAAGATCGGTGGCCAGATCCGGATCCTCAACCGAAGAGTCATGAATTATCTCGGCAACGACATTTTCTGTTGCAAACTCTCCAATGTCGGAGGTGTATTCGAAGAGTATCAACTCTTCATCAGTACAGTTACCACATGCCGTTTCCTCGCTCCCTCCACCACAACCACTTGCAAATTCCAACAGTATAAAAACGAAAATAAATTTTAGGTATCTCATTTTTTTCTCCTCTGTTTTATATCTTCGCCATGTTTGAGTGGGCTTCGGTTGTCTCCCGGCGCACCTCTCTCATTGTTTGCAGAACGTCGCTTGCCCGTTTGGATGCTTCCTCTTCCTGGGCATGGTAATCAGTATAAAATTTTTCAAAAGTATCAGCGAGCATCTGGCTTTCCTTGATTTTAGCATCACTTTGTAGCTTGTCTTTTTCAGCAAAGCTATTCAAGAGCCCCTGTAAATTTTGCAAGGTTGCTGTGACAAAACTAATCGCCTCGACCGCTTTTTGGGCCGCAAAAGTTTTAACAGTTTCAAGATAACCTCCTGCAATACTCAACAATGATGTTACCATTCCAACAACAAAGTTGAATATCCCCATACTACCAACCTTATTGGCCTGTTCTTTCAACAAATCCACCTGGCTGTTTAATTCAGCTATTTTCTGGTCAAAGAAGCTGTTGGCCTGTTGCCGATTAATCTGCTGGTCTTCTTCATTCGAGAGTTTGAGCTCCCTTAAAACTTCTTGAACGATAGTGCTTCCTGCTGGGTTGATCATGACTCCCCCTTTCCTATATTAATCATCGCCGAAAATGATTCTTCCAAATCCTTGAGATTCAGTTTGTATTCTTCCAGTGACTGCTTTTGGTCCTGATGAACACCGTCCAGCAAATTTTTTTCATCTTCAATCCATTTTTGGGTTTCGTTGATAATGGCCATAATTTGCTGCCCCTGGGCGTCATTCAAAATCAGTTTTTTTTGCTTCAGGGCCTCGTGAAGTTGTTCCAACCCCTGGGTAATAGCACCAATAGCCGATAAGGCAGCTGATGCAATCGTCATGGCACTGGTCAACGCGCTCGCAGTAGCCAGAAGACCCAGAGAGGTTCCACCACTGATAACGCTAGAAACGGCCGCAGCAACACATACAATAGCCTTCAGGAATTTAAGACATCCCCCTTGTCCTTGGGCTAGCATGTTGAGCCTGTCTTGCAGATTTTCAATCCGTTCCTCGCGAAATTTTTCCAAGGCCCGTTCCTTGTATTTAACGGATGTCTTGGCTGCCTTGTTGTCCTCCTCATACGAAATCAGAATTTGTTGTTCAGCCTCATTGACAACCCCAAAGGAACTGATGTTATTGGAAGCAAGAACTGTCATCTGATGACTCCTGGATCTTTTATTTAATATTTCTCACAACAGTACTGGCCCCCTCATATACTTTGGACAACATGGTACTCAAAGTTTCGAAAGCCAACTTGCGCTGGCTGGTCAAGGTGCTCAGTTCAGTCTGTGAAAGCTCTGTTTCAGAATTAAGTCCGTCCAGTTTCATTTGGAGGCGTTCGATTTCTGATTTGATCCGATCCACTTCAACTTTATAAGTTTGACGGGCATCTCCAGCTGTAGCCCCCGTTTGTCCCGTAACATTAAATTGTTCATTATCAGTCCCTGAATCAATATTGGTATCAGCATCAAACTGGGCCCCAAGTACTCCGGTGGGGGCAATCCCGTCGCTTAAGACCCCTTTACCTGATGTGGTCACCTGACCATTAAAGTGTGATCCCTGATCAAATAAAGTAATCGTGTACCCTTCTGCAGTTGTGACTGTTAACTTATCTCCACTATAAGTGGCCGACCCACCATCGGCTGTTTCATAAGTGACTCCTGTTGTCATTGTTTCACCATTCAGGGTTGGTAACCCTTCTGCATCAAAAATGATCTCGGAATCGCCGTTGGGGCCATTCAATGTAATATTCACACTCCCGACAACAGTTGCACCACCATCTCCATACGCTTCATGGGTTGCCGTCATCGACAGGTTAGAATCCTGCAAATAAAGATAAGTCTCCCCTGCCTTTCCCTGAAAATCCCAGTCGGTATGGTCCATCCCCACAGCTGCACTGTCGGCATCGTTAAAATGAGGATCCCCATGAAACTCCGCCGATTCATTGGCGGCTACAACTTCACCACCGTTGTAGTCCACATCAATATAGTTTGTGTTGCTGATACTGGCGATCTCTTCCGAACTGGTTGAATAATCAGCCACCCCTCCAGCTCCCTCATTGAGGGAGGTATCCCATCGGTAATCGGGCTGATTGTTGAGCAAATTGTATTCCTCCGCCGTTAATTCGACTTTTCCATCATCCTGTTCCTTGTTGAGGAGATTGTTGACAGCAATTTTGTGCTCACGATAACTCTGTTTGAGTCGATTATTGATTTTGATACTGTTGGCCATATCTTTCATCTGCTGGTCATAATCCTGCACCAACAGCAATTCCACATAAGCCATCAAGTCGGTTGAACTTGCGGGTACAGTGGTATTGGTAAGAGACGAAACATAGGTTGCATTGCTGATTCCGCTGGTTGTCATGTGTATTCTCCTTTTAAGGTTATTTAATATTTCCAATAATGTTCATCAGAGTCTCATTGCGACTCGCCAGGAGGTTCGACAAAAGAGTCACCGCCTGCTTGCGCTGATCAACGAGAGACTG
The DNA here is from genome assembly GCA_005240075.1 of Nitrospira sp. Lineage (GTDB taxonomy): Bacteria > UBA10199 > UBA10199 > UBA10199 > SBBF01 > SBBF01. The sequence continues at coordinate 11,208 of SBBF01000088.1, read as the reverse complement.
AATCTGCAGGGAGACCAATTCTCCTGTAGAATTCAGACTGGCCAACTCCTCTTGTTTGGCCATGATGACTGTTTCCAAGCCAGACTGAGATACATAATAGACCCCGTTTTCCTCTTTCAAGGTCAAATCGGGATAGAGCGATTGGAGTTCGGCATATTCCTCTTCGCTAATTTCAATATAGGTAGTTCCATTGATGTCAGTTGATTCGTGGGCATCAATCAACTGTAATTCTGTTACTTCCCCTTGTAGCTCCTGTCTTGCCGACAAGTTTTCCTGCATGGTCTGCGCCAGTGATTCTAACTGCTCGTTTAAATCAGCCAGCACAGCGATGCCAACCGTTTCTTCCAACGCCGTTTCGCTGATGCCACCCGGCATGGTAATGGCCTTAACAATTTGAACCTTTGGTGAAAAATTTTGAATTGAGTACATAGTTTTTCCTTACTGCTAGACACGAATCGCACCGAGCAGTTTTAAGTTTGCTGGTTTAAAAAAAGATCTCTTTTCCAAAGCCCTGATCCGGTGGGCTTCCTTGGTTTTATGATAAATATTATCCCATTCCTCTTTTGGGATATTGAGCGATTGTACATGTTGCTTGACTTTGTTAAAAAATGCCTCCGGTGTACTATTCAACTCCCTCCAGACCCAATGCCGTTTGAACTCTTCATTCTCCCTTTCAAGAAGAAGAAGGGCTTCTTCGGCAGAATCTCTTTTTTGGTTGGGGCTCTCTTTCATTGCTTCTCCTTAAAAAGGAGTTACTGCAAAAGATGTGCCATGTTTCGTGGATCGTGGATTGTGGATCGTTGATCGTGGAAAAAAGAAATTCAAACTAGTCGATATCATGAAGGATTCTTACGGCAAGATTACTTTTTTAGAAGGATTTTATAGGACGATTTCCCCTTCATCATTCACGATCCACAGAAAGAAGAGTTCGATTTTCGGACGATCAGGCACATAGAAATAGGAGGCCTCTCATGCAAGTGCCCCCCACAGATGAAAAATTGATTCGTGTGACGGCCTGGGTTCCCCGGAAAAGAAATAACAAAAGATCAATTGTTTATATGCCTGATTTTCTGTTCCTGGGAGAAATTGTAGAACTGTCTGACTTCAGACAATAGCGATTCCAGCTGATTTTTGGCCCGATAGCGGGATTGAAGGGAATGACAATAGCGCATCGCCAACGAGGAGGCGGTCAAATAGCGCTCTTCGCTTTCCTGGGAGAGCGACTCAAAAAGCCTGAAATCCTCGAACAACGCTTCAAAAATCTGATCGGAAAAGGCCCGGTCGCCACCGGAACGGAGGTAGAAAAAAAGCATCACAAACTTGTCGATTTCCGCCTGCAACTCCATTTCCAGCCGCGTAATCGTCTGCCCCTTGTAGGCCTTCCACAAAAAATAGACAAAGTGGGAAATTCCCTCGATCAAAATACAAAAATCGGAAAGATTTTTTTCGTTCAACGAAACAAAAGGGCTGTTGTCAGAAAGGTTTTTAAGCAAACGTCCATCCAGAAAAAGGGCCACCTCGACTGTATCCTGCCTGTTTTGACGAACCAGAAAAAGTTCCCTGGGAATCTTGGGAGGGATCGGGGTCGAAAGGAAACGGACCGCCTCTTTTTTTTCGATCAAAAAATCCTGGGCCCTCTCCGACAGGCCGATGCCGTACAAATACTCCAACTGATTTTGAACCTGTTCCAAGAGCATTATTGGGTGTAGCCTGTTTTAACCAGACTGTTGGGAACCATCCCCTGTTCAACCAGCAGGTCATAAGCCTTCTTCGAACCTGTTTTGAGCCACCGTTCATAAAGCTTAAGGAGGCTTGTATCCGATCCGAGCCGCGAGCGGTGGGCGACGTCGGACAAGACATCTACAAAGCGGATAAATTTGTCGGCCAATTCTTCAAACAGTTCCTGAACATGAATATTCTTTTCCGATGAGAGAATGTGGGACAAGGAACTGTAGGCTGTTTCTCCCATATGGATGTAATAATCGGCGCTGATGACCTTTTTGAAAAAACTATCCGCAAAAAAACCGGAAGTGTAGAGTGCGACATCCCCCATTTTTTTCAAAACCGGTATTTTTTCGTGGCGGGAGGCCAGGGTGGCTTCGAAATAACGGAGCGCCAGCGGTTTTTCCCCGGCTTGGCCCCCCTCGGTTGATTCGTAAAGCCGGCTCGCTTCGGTGAATGTTGTGAGAAGCTGGACTAAATAGAATTCCGCTTCGGGTGAGGCCTCCACTTTCAGAGTATGGATGGAATCACTCACCCTTTCCTTGAAAAATTCTCCCAGACTTCTGGATTCAAGCAAAGGAATCTCCCCCCTCATGATGAATTCCACCCGTTTGTAAATTTTAGCATGCGGGAGGAGGAGGGTTAAAGAAAAAAGTAAGAGTTTTACGACACACTGCGTTAAGAAGTTTGTTGAAACAAAAAGCGGGATTTTCTATGAAGGCAGTAGAGGCCAAAAAGGACTTTGCAAAGCGCATTGCCGATCCCCCACAACAGACTGGCCGAAAAGAGAATCTGGTCGGGCGTAAATTGACCGCTTGCAATCAACGGTCCCCCCGCATAATCCCTGAAAAGCTCAATACACAAGGCTTGCACGGCACCGACCCCGCCGGGGGTCAGAGGAAGTGTTCCAACAATCAGAATAAAGGGGGTGTTTAACAGAGCGACAAAAAGCGGAAGAGGGGTCCTGAACGCATCGCTCCACAAGAGAAAAGAAAACATGACAAGAGTGAGCGGCGGAATTCGATAAGCGGTCATTTTTAAATAATCCTTCCAGCTTGCATTCCTGAAAGCAAAAAAAAGATGGCGTGCGATGAGCCATTGAAGGGGTCTCCATTCGACAATCTTTTTGGCCGACGGGCGATCGACAAAGTGCCAAAAAACAATCCAGAGAGAAAGTAAAGTAAAGTAAACCAGCCCCAGGTTGAGGACAACGGCGCTTAAATTAACACCTCGATATAAAACGGTTGTCTGAAGACTGGCCGCCATCGCAACAAGAATCATGATCGACAAGTCGATCACGGCAATCAAAAAAACAGTTCCCAATGTTTTGAACAGCGGGGCGTTGTGGGTTCGTTTCAGATAAAAAGCGAGCCCCCCCTGTCCCAGATTGTAATTGACCAGCATCAGAAGGTAGGTAGCGCCCCGCATCAGCAACGTTTCCACAAAGCTGACCCGGGTTGAAAAGCGGCAGATGCCCCATTGGAGCCCTGCTCCGTCCAGAAACAACATGATAACGAAATAAACAATGGTATAAAAAACAAAGAGGGGAATGTTAGCCGCAGCAATCGTTTTGAGAACTTCCACAGGGGGGACGGCGCGGAAGAGATAATAAAAAATAACAGCCGCGATCAGCCAGGGCAAAAATCTTTTGATCCGATTTTTCATGTTGATGGTTTTTTAGTTTATAGGTTATGTGTTTGCAAAATGAAAGAACTCTCTAAAGCTTACGAACCTCACGCGGTGGAAGACCGGTGGATTCAAACCTGGATTGACAAAAACCTTTTTTCGCCCAACAGCTCCAACAAGTCGAGTTTAGCCTATAGCATTGTGATTCCCCCTCCCAACGTAACCGGTTCCCTTCACATGGGGCATGCGTTGAACAATACTTTGCAAGATATTTTAGTCCGTTATCATCGAATGCAAGGGGATCATACCCTGTGGGTGGTGGGAACCGATCATGCCGGAATTGCGACGCAGAATGTGGTGGAAAAACAGTTGGCGGCTGAAGGCAAATCCCGTTTTGATCTGGGGAGGGATAAATTTATTGAACGGGTATGGCAATGGCGCAAAGAATCGGGCGGTATCATTATCAATCAGTTGAAGCGTCTGGGCGCTTCCTGCGATTATGCCAACGAACGTTTTACAATGGATGAAGGGCTTTCCGCCGCTGTCCGAAAAGTTTTTGTTCAGTTATATCATGAGGGACTGATTTATCGAGGGTTGAGACTCATCAACTGGTGCCCGCGGTGTCATACGGCGCTCTCCGATCTGGAAGTCGAACACGAAGAGCAGAAGGGGCATTTGTGGCACATCAAATATGGGGGTTTGGTGGTGGCTACCACCCGCCCCGAAACGATGCTCGGCGACACCGCCGTCGCTGTTAATCCGTCTGATGTAAGATACAAAGACTGGATTGGAAAAAAAGTTGTCCTCCCTTTGGTGAATCGCGAAATTCCGGTGATTGCCGATGAATACGTCGATCATAATTTCGGGAGTGGGGTTGTCAAAATCACCCCGGCTCACGATTTCAATGACTTTGAAATCGGAAATCGCCATGGGCTTCCACGAATTAATATTTTGACGGAAGACGGCAAGATCAACGCCAACGGAGGATCTTATGTTGGAATGACGATTCATACTGCCCGCAAAAAAGTGGTGGAAGATCTTGAAGCTCTCGAATTGCTCGAAAAAGTGGAGCCGTATACGAATGCGGTGGGGCATTGTTATCGGTGCAAGGCGGTGGTAGAGCCCTCCCTCTCACCACAATGGTATGTAAAAACCAAACCGCTGGCCGCACCAGCCATCGAAGCTGTGAGGAAGGGAAAAACAAAATTTATTCCCGAGCATTGGAGTAAAACCTATTTTAATTGGATGGAAAATATCCAGGACTGGTGCATCTCTCGCCAAATCTGGTGGGGCCACCAAATCCCGGCCTGGTATTGCGATAAAAAATGCAATCCTGTTGTGGCCGAACAACCTCCAAAAAAATGCCCAACGTGCGGATCAACTCCATTAACCCAAGACCCCGATGTTCTCGACACCTGGTTTTCATCCGCCCTCTGGCCCTTTTCAACCCTCGGCTGGCCAGGTACGGGCGGGGTTACCCCCCCCCTCCTGAAAACATTTTATCCCACCTCTGTTCTGGTGACGGCGTTTGATATTATTTTTTTCTGGGTGGCCCGGATGATGATGATGGGAATTCACTTCATGAAGGAGGTGCCATTTAAGGATGTTCATATTCATGCAATTGTCCGCGATCCGCTGGGACAGAAGATGAGTAAATCGAAGGGGAATGTGATTGATCCGTTGATCCTGATGCAAAAATATGGGACCGATGCCTTTCGTTTTACGTTGAGCGCTTTTGCCGCCCAAGGGCGCGACATCAAACTGGACGAAGCACGCGTGGAAGGGTACCGGAACTTCTGCAACAAAATCTGGAATGCCTCGCGGTTTGCTTTGATGAACGCCGCCCCGTTTATCAAGGATGAAAAAGACTTTGAGTCTGTCAAGCCCAAACACAAGATCAACCAATGGATACTTTGGGAATTGTCCCAGACAATTGAGCAGACAATTGCAGGCATCGAACAATATGAATTTAACCGATCCGCACAAAGTCTTTACACATTTTTCTGGCAGGATTTTTGCGATTGGTATCTGGAATTTACAAAAGAGATCTACAAAACAGGAAGCGATGATGAAAAAATTGAATCGGCCCGAACAACCTATTGTGTCCTCGATGCTTCTTTGAGGCTTCTTCATCCTTTCATGCCGTTTATCACGGAAGAAATCTGGCAGATATTGGCCGACCGAAAAAATAATAACATTGTTACAGCGAATTTCCCCTCCGCTCTGGAGAATAAAAAGGAGTATGAAACCTCCGGACGTGAAATGCACCTGCTGATTGACATGGTTGGGGAACTGAGAAGTTTCCGTCAGGAAACAGGGGTCCCATTGACTGCTGAAATTGATGTCTGGATCAAGGCAGACAAGGAAAACGAAAAGATGATTCAGGATGTCAATCAGATGATGTTGAGACTGGCGAGAATCAGGAATTTGAAATTTGTTCAATCAGATCCGTCTGAGCCCTGTGCTGTTCTGAGAGCGGGGGGGGCTGTTCTCTTTGTCCCTCTAACCGGTCTGATTGATATTGAAAAATATTCATTTCGATTAAACAAGATTATCCAGCAGGTGAGTGAGGATATTCGGCTGCTGAGCGCCAAACTTGAAGACTCCCGATTTGTCAATCATGCCCCGGAAGAGTTGCGTGTTGAAAAAAATCAACAGCTGGCGGAGGCGCAACTCAAATTTCAACTGCTTCAGGATGCCATGCAATTGTTGCAGAGGGGGTCATGAATAATCTGATAAAAATTGCTCTTAAAGAAGATGCCGCTTCCCGCGATATCACAAGCCGTACCGTTTTTGGAAAGGGAGGAGGAGTTAAATCCGGTTTTTTGATTGCCAAAGAACCTCTGATTCTGTCGGGTCTTGATGTGGCTCGTGCCGTTTTTTTGGAGGTTTCCAACAAAACAAAATTTGTTTCGGGTTATGCCAATGGGGCCTCTGTCAAAAAAGGAGAGCGGATTGCAAAAATTTCCGGCCTTATTTCAGATTTGCTGGCTGCCGAACGGGTAGCGCTCAATTTCTTGCAACATCTTTCGGGAATAGCGACCCTCACACGCCGCTTTGTCGAAAAAATCAAGCCGTACCGCTCATCCCTTCTCGATACGCGGAAAACAACCCCTGGTCTCCGTCTGTTGGAAAAAAGAGCGGTAGTAGATGGCGGCGGCAAAAACCATCGGATGAATCTTGCAGAGCATTATCTCATCAAAGATAACCATATCGCGGCTTGTAGAAATATGAGAGAAGCAATAAAAAGAGTCAAACAGATTTGCAGGGGCAAACCTGGTGTTCGCCCATTAATCGAAGTTGAAGCCCACAACCTTCGTGAAGTGAAAGTCGCACTCCAAGAAAGGGTCGATATTATTTTGTTGGACAACATGTCTCTATTTCAAATACGAAAAGCGGTAGCTTTGGCCAAAGGGAAATCTGTTTTGGAAGTTTCCGGCGGGGTAAATTTAAAGAATGTCCGAAAAATCGCCCAAATCGGCGTGTCGCGTATTTCCATTGGAGCGTTGACCCATTCCGCCCCAGCGGTCGATATTAGTTTTGAAATAGAGTGAAACAGCGCGGCAGTTCGAAAACAAGACGGTTGTTTTTGATCATAAAATTTATCGACCTCTCTACACTCATAAATAATTGAAATCACAAAATATTTATTTAAGCCTGTTTTGGCACAGAATTTGCTTATCATTATATGAGTGAATCATTCACTCTCGCATTCAGCATTCAAGCAGATTGAAAAGGGGGTTCTTCAAAAACTCTCCCGGCATGGCAATCTCATTTTGGTGGCGGCTCTGGCCGCTGTTTTGGCAATGATGATTGTCCCCCTTCCCCCTCTTTTCCTCGATTTTCTTCTGGCGATCAACATCGTGGGGGCAGTGACTTTGCTAACCGTAGCCCTTTTTATTACCGATTCGATGAAAATCTCCTCTTTTCCTTCTCTGCTCTTGATTACAACACTCTTCAGGCTCGGATTGAATATTGCCTCAACGCGGATGATCCTTTCGCAGGGGTATGCGGGGGAGATTATTTTAACTTTTGGAAATTTTGCAGCGGGGGGAAATCTGGTGGTAGGGGGGATTCTTTTTTTGATTTTGACTTTGATCCAGTTCATTGTGATTGCCAAAGGCTCCGAACGGGTGGCGGAAGTGGCGGCCCGTTTTACGCTGGATGCCCTCCCCGGCAAGCAGATGAGTATTGATGCCGATCTGCGGGCAGGGCTCTTGAGCCAGGAAGAGGCAAAGGGGCAACGGGAGGCGCTTCATCGTGAATCCAAAATGTATGGGGCGATGGATGGAGCGATGAAATTTGTGAAGGGGGATGCCATTGCCGGGCTTGTGATTGTGGTGGTCAACATTTTGGCCGGAATGGGCACCGGTGTTTTGCAGAGAGGACTTTCTTTGACAGACGCGCTCCAAACCTACTCCATTTTAACGATCGGTGATGGACTGGTCAGCCAAATCCCCTCTCTTCTGGTCGCCATGACCGCTGGTTTTATTGTCACCCGCGTTGCGGATGAAAAAAACGAACAGTCGCTGGGGGGGGAGATCGCTACTCATTTGACTTCACAGCCCAAAGCCCTCTTGATGGCCGCTTCTCTTGCCTTTTTAATGGGGATGATTCCCGGTTTTCCTCTTTTTATTTTCTGGATGATTGCCGGCTTGATTGCCGCCTCCGCCTTCTATCTGATGATTCAAATCAAAAGAAAAATGTCAACTCCCTCTCCTCTGGAGCACTACATGGTGGAGAGTTCCTCGCTCAATCAGGATTCGTGTGGCATGGCGGTTCCCCTTGTTTTGGAAGTGGGGCCGGAGCTCTACCAGGTTTTCAAGACCGATCCCCGCTGGACCCATCATTTCGGAGCTCTTTACCCCAAACTCAAGCATTATCTGTCAAACCAGATGGGGGTTGTTTATCCCGATCTCAAACTGAATGTTTCTCCCCTGCTGGCGCACAGTTTTCGCTACAGAATCCGCATTCATGAAGTGCCGGTTGATCATGGAATCTTGACTCCCCACCAATGTTCTCTGTTGGGGAATTCATCCACTCTCCTTGAACAGTTGAGTGAAAAACCTGATACCACGACGGAAACGGTCCATGGAACGCCGGTCGCTCATTGGAATCTGGACAAAAAAGAGGCGCTCCACCGGGAAGGGGCGATGGTGTATGGTCCGGAGGAGATGCTTTTGCGCCATGTGGCGCGGGTGATCAAGAAACATTCGGGGGATTTTATCGGCATCCAGGAGGTTCGGGATGCCTTGAACAGGCTGGAGATGAATTTTCCAGAACTGGTGCGGGAGGTCATCCCCAAAATGATGTCGATCCAAAAATTGACCGAAATTTTAAAAAGGTTGGTTGAGGAAGGGGTGCCAATCAAAGATTTAAGATTGATTTTACAAACGCTCTCCTGCGCCCAGCCGGAAACCAAGGATCCGGTGACATTGACGGAGCAGGTTCGTATCGGCCTCAAGCGGACGATTACCTTTATGCATGTGCGGGAAGGGAATCGGTTGAATGCCCTGACTCTTTCCCCTGAAATGGAAGATGAAATCAGGGGGGGGATCCAAAAAAATGGTTCCGAATGCTATCTGGCGCTGGCTCCCGAACGGGTCCGGCTGGTGACCGAGTCGGTCAAACAGACTCTTTGGGAGCGGGGGATTCACTCTTCTCCCTGCGTCCTTCTTACTCACCTGGAAATCCGCCGGTATCTGCGCAAAATTATCGAAGACGAACTTCCTGATTTGGCTGTCCTTTCCTTCCAGGAACTCGACCCCAAGGTGGTAATCGATCATATCGCCGCTGTTTCCCTTGAAACCTCGCCGGATCTGGTTTGTGTCAACCAGTGAGCCCCCTTGACAGAATATATGGCATATAATACCATAAATAAATCGAAATTAATCTTCTACTCGAAACGTGCCAAAAAAGAGGGGACCGTTATGGAGACAAAAATTTATGAGGTTCCAAAGTCAGAATGCTATCCATTGGGTGTTCGTTATTCTTTGTATTTTTCAAACAGGGGCAGGTCATTGTCGGTTATGATAATCATTATCCGAAAGGGCCGCACAAACATATCCATGGCATCGAATATCCGTATGAATTTACTGATATTCATAAACTGCTTGATGATTTTCTGAAGGACAAACAGGTTTATGAAGAAAGGATCAAAAATGAAAGTGAAGGAAATGCTGATTGAAATCAAGACAGAAAGGGAATGGATCGATGAATTGAAGGAATACTTTATTGCTGTTAGTCAAAGGAAGAAGATCAAACCCAAGATCAGTCTTGCCTTTGAGGATATGGACACGATGCGCCGGTCTTTGACAGAAAACCGGCTCCAATTACTGAGCCTGATTAAAAATAAAAAACCGCAGTCCATTTACGCGTTGGCCAAACTGGCCAAGCGTGACTTTAAAAATGTCTACGAAGACTTGAAAATCCTCAAAGACTTTGGCCTGGTTGAATGTTCCGCCAGCGAAAAAAACAGAAGAAAGGTCAAACCTAATCTCCTTTATACCGGTCTGAATCTCCACTTCTCATTTTGAAAGGAAATTAAATCAAACGGAATTTTTTGAGACGGTGCACGAGAGTGGATCGTGGCAGTTCCAGCTTTCTGGCCAGCGCACTGATGTTTCCCCGGCATTCCCTGAAGATTTTTGCCAGTTCGCGGGTTTCTCCCTGTTTCATGTCACTTCTCAAATTGGCGGGAGGGTTTTCTTCCAATTCCTTGACCATCGTACTGTTCAAAAACAAATTCAAATCTCTGAATGGTGCCATCGATAGCCAGAATATTATCCGAAGGCTCCTTTTACAATCTCCTTGGTCAATTTGTTCGCTTTATCTGATATCATCAGGTTCTGATTCTAAAGAATTCTCTCCTTAATATAAAGCGGAAAGAAATCAATCATAACAGCAGGGTCATCGCATAAAGCAAAAAAATCAGGGCGATGAAGAGTGTTTTTTTCATGATGATTTTTTTCTAAAACGGCATTTGGACGCCAGCCCCATAAGTCCCCGTCTGCGAATCAATAATCGTGGTGATCGTCGGTTCTTTTTTCTTGATGGCACTGCCGATCAGTGCGCCGACGCCAAAGCCGATGGCACCACCGCCAACGACGCTGACAGGGATCATAATGGCCCGGCATGATGACGCATTTTCCTCGGCTAATCTGCATAACAGGCTCGCCGTGATACCGGCTCCCGCACCCACAACCCCTGCCCCAACACCTCCACCCGTGGCCCAATAAGTTTTCGCCGCAACATTTCGAAACGGCGCCCCTAACATCAGACTCACAACAAAAATAAAGATGATTCCTTTTTTCATAATTGTTTCTCCTTTCTGCCGAAATAGAAAGGTCGGGTAGATGCGTTGATCGAAGATCGTTAGGTTTGCCCTTGGCTGTGTCCGCCGTTTCCGGCTTCGTGCCCGTTTAGAGTCAACCATGGGTCCCGACCAACGCACCCCCCACAGATCCGGACGTGCGCTACTCACGCATCCGGCTCCTCAAGAGAACAGATTCGCTGTGCGACCGTAAATCGTATGAACCACCCGCATCGGCGGCAGTGGATACCGCTTCAGAAGCTGTTCGTATCGGTCCCAAGGCACGAAAGCCCTCTGGGAGCGGCGGCAAAGCCACTTCCTCCAGATCTTCCGTACCTCTTCCCGAAAACGATGAAGGGCCCGGCCGTTCCCGGTTATCCCGTAGTACGCCCGATGCCCCTTGTTGCGTTTCAGGCTAATTGAGACGATTCGTTTCAGGTTGTTTGAGTTATTCTGTGGCTGACTTGAGCCATGCGCCAAAGGTGCAAGGTTCTGCCAGCCGGGGGTGCCTGCCGGCAGGCCAACCCCCGGACCAGAAATACAACAAG
>SBBF01000113.1 GCA_005240075.1 Nitrospira sp. | reverse complement strand
GGAACTTCACCAAGCCCGAAGGGCGTTGAGGGGGAGGCTCCATCCGGCTTTGCCGGTGGAGGGGGCGACGTTAGCCCCTATAATAGAAAGGTTTAAGTCATGTTTCAAATCGCAGGAAAAAATTTTGGCTCCCGCCTCCTGTTAGGAACAGCGGGCTATCCCAGTCTTCAGATTCTGGGGGAAGCACTTCAAGCTTCGGGAGCGGAAATTGTCACGGTCGCCCTAAGACGGGTTAGTCTTGTTGAAAGCCAGAAAGAGGGACTCATTCCCCTTTTAAAGAGTTCTGGTTTTTTTTTCCTCCCCAATACCGCCGGCTGTTACACCGCCGAAGAGGCAATTTTAACCGCCAAACTGGCTCGCGAAGCGTTGCAGACCAATTGGATTAAACTGGAAGTGATTGGAGACAGCTATTCGCTTTATCCCGACGGCGAAGAACTGCTCAAAGCGGCCCGGATTCTGGTGAAAGATGGCTTTGTTGTTCTTCCCTATTGCAACGATGATCCGATTCTTTGCAAGAAACTGGAGGAGGCCGGTTGTAGCGTGGTCATGCCTTTGGGGGCACCGATCGGTTCGGGGCAGGGAATTCGAAATCCTTTTAATCTGGAACTGATCCGCAAGAATGCCAGAGTGCCGGTGATTGTCGACGCGGGGGTGGGAACTGCCTCTCATGTCGCTATTGCCATGGAACTGGGATGTGACGGTGTTCTTTTAAACACGGCAGTGGCCAAAGCCGAAAACCCGGTTAAAATGGCAACAGCCATGAAGCTGGCTGTTGAAGCAGGACGGCTGGCGTTTGAAGCAGGGAGAATTCCAGAAAAAAAATTCGCAACCCCTTCCACGCCGGAGAGGGGAAGAATGGAGATGAAACGATGACACAACTCAAACAGGCCCGTCAGGGTGTGATTACAGAACAAATGCATGGTGTGGCTCGCAAGGAAAATCTCTCCCCTGAATTTGTTCGGCAGGAGGTGGCTCGCGGAAGAATGATCATTCCAGCGAATGTCAATCACACAAGCCTGCAACCGATGGCGATCGGTCTGGGGAGTTCCTGTAAAATCAATGCCAATATTGGAAACTCGGCGGTGACTTCCCGGATTGATGCCGAACTCGATAAACTTCACCAAGCCATTCATCTGGGAGCCGATACGGTGATGGATCTGTCGACCGGCGGCAATATTCCCGAAATTCGAAAAGCCATTATTCAAGCAAGCCCCGTCCCGATTGGAACGGTCCCTATTTACGAGGCTTTGAGCCGGGTTAAAAAGATCGAGGATCTATCCATTGACCTCATGCTGGAAGTGATTGAGGAACAGGCCGAACAGGGGGTTGATTACATGACGATTCATGCCGGCGTATTGGAGGAATTTTTGCAGTACATTCCCAAACGAATTACCGGCATTGTCAGCCGTGGCGGAGCAATCATGGCAGGATGGATCAAACATCACCAAAAAGAAAATTTTCTTTATACCGATTTTGACCGGATCAGCCGGATCATGGCGAAGCACGATGTTTCGTACAGTTTGGGAGACGGCTTGAGGCCGGGGTGTCTGGCTGATGCTTCGGATTCAGCGCAGTTCGGAGAACTGAGGGCTTTGGGAGAGCTGACATTAAAAGCGTGGGAAAAAGAGGTACAGGTGATGGTGGAAGGACCGGGGCATATTCCTTTTGATCAGATTGAAATGAACGTAAAGCTTCAGCAAAAAATCTGCTTTGAAGCCCCCTTCTATGTGCTGGGACCGCTGGTGACGGACATTGCACCGGGCTACGACCACATCACCTCCAGCATTGGAGCCACTGTCGCGGGAGTTTCTGGGGCTTCCCTTCTTTGCTACGTCACTCCCAAAGAACATCTGGGGCTCCCCAACGCCGATGATGTTCGCCAGGGGGTGATGGCCTACAAAATTGCGGCGCATGCAGCGGATCTGGCCCGCCACCGTCCTTTTGCACGCGAGCGGGATGATCATTTGTCGCGGGCTCGCTTTGCCTTTAACTGGCGGGAACAGTTCAGGCTGTCGCTTGATCCTCAAACAGCGCAACGTCTGCATGACGAAACCCTGCCGCAAGACGCGGCCAAAGAGGCTCATTTTTGTTCGATGTGTGGACCAAAATTTTGCAGTATGGAGATGACACAACAAACAGGAATTGAATTGCCAATGTCACCGTAGGGGCGAATCTTGTATTCGCCCAATTAAAGGGCAATCATAAAGAGCACCCCGATCGATGTGTTATCTATTTTTTAAAGTTCGAACTGAGGATATTTATCCGATCAAATTCATTCTGGAGGGATTTGAAAATTGGATGACCGTTTCCACGGTTGACAAACATCATTCCAAAATACAAATCACCATCGCCCCTGATTTTTTGGATGAATGCCGAACCATCCTTGAAGATTTAAAAGGTCAATATCTGATGATTCCCATCGATGAACCGATCGACCGGTCGCAGGGGAATTATTGAAAAAAAATTATTCGGACACCGCGCCGTACTTGAGGGCATTGTTGTCCTGGTCGTAATAAGAAATTGGAGGCATGCTTGATCGCGTTGTTGGTAGAATCATAATAAGCAGATTCACCCTACACTCCAACAGAAGGGTTGACTGACCCCATTAAGAAACAAGAAACGCAGTCCAACAAAATGGTTGCAATCCCTTCACGTCACCGATAGTTTCTATAAATACCTTCCCGCTCACTATGTTCGCGATGAAGGGGGCCTCCGAGGTCAGAACTGGCAAAGCCAGATTCTTCCGTCGAGGGCAACTGGGTGCAGAGTTCTCGGGCTATGAGCGAGCGTCGGATTTATTCCGCGCGAGCGAATCCACGGGGGGTTTATCCAGCACTCAAAAGCTTTTGAGTGCTGGATGAAGGGGCGCCAGCGGCAAAGCCCCCATTTTATAATGCTCGATATTCTACGCAAAAAAGCATCGTCGGTTATCACCAAGGGAATCCTTCTCTTGATCGCCGTTGTCTTTATCTTCTATTTCGGCTGGTCGAGTTTAAGACAAGGTAACCAAGGCGCCAACCAGGTGGCCGTTCAAGTCAATGGAGAGCCGATCACCACTCAGGAAGTCAATTTTCTGGTCCAAAACCAGATCGATTCGTATGAAAAAATTTACAAGGATAAAATGCCAGAATTCCTCATTGAACAAATCAGGCAGGGGAGTCTTCAATCCCTTGTGGAAGCTTGTCTCCTGAGAGAGCTGGCGCGAAAGGAAGGATTACGCGTGAGTGATCGGGAAATCCTGGATGCCATCCGGGAGGATCCGAACATTCAAGTCGAGGGGAAGTTTGATCCTCAACATTACCGTGATGTCTTCCGCCCCTGGTTTGCCAACCGGACCGGCCTTGATTATGAGATCTGGCTCCACCGCGGAAAAATGCAGGAAAAATTAACTTCCCTTGTTCAAGAATCCCTTTTTGTACCGACGGAGTCGGTTAAAAATGAGTATAGAGCAGAAAGCCTAGAGAAGAAGGAAAAAATCTCTTGGGATAAATTTGAAAAAGAGAAAGCTCAACTCCGCGAAAAACTCAAAAATTCAACCGCCAATCGATACCTTGACTCTCTGATCCAGGATCTTCTCAAAAACAGCTCCATCAAGGTCACCCATGAATCGTCATGAATCAGTTCCAGTTTCCCCGTTTTAATTTTATTGAGAAATGTTTCGATGCCGGGGGAGAAATTTACTTCGTCGGCGGAACCATTCGTGATGTTTTTTTGGGGATTCCGCACAAAGATTTTGACCTGGTCATCCGCGGCCTCTCTCAGGAAGAACTGACAAAAATTCTTAAAAAAGAAGGACAGGTCAATCAGGTGGGAAAAAGTTTCGGCGTCATGAAATTCCATCCTCATGAAGCGACTGATTTCGAATTTGATATCGCCCTCCCCCGCCTTGAAAAATCAACCGGAACAGGCCACCGGGATTTTGATGTCCAGTTTGATCACACGTTAAGCATTGATGAGGACCTCGGACGCCGCGATTTTACCATCAATGCGATGGCCTATCATTTAAAGACGGGGGGCTTGATCGACCCTTTTAACGGAAAAAGGGATCTGGATAGCAAAATTCTCCGTCAGGTTTTTGATCGATCGTTTGAGGAAGACCCCTTGCGCCTCCTGCGGGCCGTCCAATTTTCTGCCCGCTTTGAATTGAAAGTGGAACCGACAACCTTGACGGCCATGCAAACGCATGCCCCTCTCATCAAAACAGTTTCCAAAGAAAGAATCATCGAAGAAATTCGAAAACTTTTTTTTGCCAGACGCCCTTCGCGCGGATTCGATCTCATGCGCCAAACAGGGCTCCTGGATCTTGTCTTTCCTTTTGTCACCAAAATGATCGGCGTTCTCCAGCCTCTCAAGAAAAATGAGGATGTCTATCAACACACGATGAAAGTGATTGATGCGGGGAGAACCTCTGTAGAAATGGAAAATGCGGGGGACATGGAGATCATGTTTTCCTGCCTCTTTCATGATGCCGGAAAGCCACATACGGTGGGCTATGATCCAGTCAAGCAGAGAACCACTTTTTACGGCCACCAGAACATCTCCAAAAAAATCGCCCGCAGATGGCTGAACGATTTCAAAGCCACAACAATCGGACTTAATGTCGATCAGGTTTTGAATCTGGTGGAAAACCACATGTTCGAAACCAAGTCGTTCTATACCGACAGGGCCATTCGGCGGTTTGTCGCCAAGGTGGGGGAGGATTCCATTTATAAGCTGATCGATCTTCGGATTGCCGACAAAAAAGGGGGGCGCTATCCGGAAAGCATGAAGGGAATTCTAAAACTGCGAGCCCGGATCCGGGAGGAAATCAGCAAGAAACCCCCTTTTAGCCCCAAAGATCTGGCCGTCAACGGCCACGACATCATCTCTTTGGGCTTTCAACGGGGGC
>SBBF01000055.1 GCA_005240075.1 Nitrospira sp. | reverse complement strand
GCCTCTGGCGGATGAAGTCCCCAGAGGTTTATCAAATATCCGCCATGTTTTGGCAACTGGTGTTTACGGTCTTGGAAGGAAAAACTGAGGCATTATGTTTGGAATTTGATTTTACCTTGACAGTCCCCCCTTTTTCTCATTATTAACTTTCACTTTGAAATTTTTATGACGGCAACTCAAAAAAAGACAAAACTGGATCAAAAATGGTGGGTGATGGACTTGGATCACAAAGTACTGGGAAGAGCGGCGACTCGCATCGCCAGGATTTTGCGTGGAAAAGAAAAACCAACTTATGCACCGCACCGGGATACAGGGGATTGGGTGATTGCGCTCAATGCTTCTCAAATCCATCTGACAGGGAAAAAGCGGGAAGAAAAAAAATATTACCACCATTCCGGATACCCGGGAGGAATGACAGAAATAACGGCAGGGGAACTTTTGAAGACAAAACCGGAAGAGGTTCTCAAAAACGCCGTTCGGGGGATGTTGCCCAAAAATATTTTGGGGCGGCGGTTGATCAAAAAACTCAAAATTTATCCGGGGGCCGAGCATCCCCATAAAGCCCAAAAGCCGGCAGAGCTAAAAATATAAAAGGTTATGTCGTCAGCTATTAAACGATTCTTTGGAGTTGGAAAACGAAAAACATCGGTGGCCCGTCTTTATTTGACCCCTGGCGTGGGAGCGATGACCGTCAACAACCGGCCGTGGGAGAATTATTTTGGCAGAGCCACCCTCCGGATGATCATTCTTCAGCCGATGGAAGTCACAGGAAATACCGGCAAGTTTGATGCCACGATCAATGTGTTTGGAGGGGGATTGGCGGGACAGGCTGCCGCCGTTCGTCATGCCATTTCCAAGGCTCTGTTGACCCTCAATCCCGATTACCGCAAACCACTCAATCGCAGCGGTTTCTTGACGCGCGATTCACGCAAGGTGGAACGAAAAAAATATGGCCACCGCAAAGCCCGCAAGAGAAGTCAATACAGCAAACGTTAATCAAATCCCGATCGCCATCATCGGCGCCACCGGTTACACCGGCATGGAACTGGTCCGACTTCTCTCTTTCCATCCGGGCGTATCCATCGTTGCTCTGACTTCGAGGCAACAGGCAGGGGAGAAATATGGAATCTTGAACCATACTCTTGAAGAGCTGGATGTCCCCAAAATTGCAAAAAAAGTGAAAGGGGTTTTTTTATGTCTCCCTCATCATGAGGCGATGAATACAGCGCAAGAATTCCGATCATGGGGGGTTAAGGTCATTGATCTCTCCGCTGATTTCAGACTCAAAAAAGTGGAGACGTATGAAAAATGGTATGGGAAGCACACGCAAAAAAAACTGATCCAGGAGGCGGTTTATGGACTCCCTGAATTGCATCGGGCAGAAATTGCCAGTGCCAAACTGGTGGCCGCCCCCGGTTGTTACGCCACCACCAATATTCTGGCCTTAACCCCCCTGTTGGCCGAGAAAATGATTCTCCCCCATGATATCATCTCCGATTCCAAATCGGGAGTTACCGGCGCTGGAAGAAGTGCCCAGGTTGATTCTCTTTTCAGCGAGGTGAATGATTCGTTCAAGGCCTACAAAATAGCCAGCCACCGGCATACCCCTGAAATGGAGCAGGAACTCTCGATCGTTGCCGGGGAAGAAGTCACCCTTCTTTTTTCACCCCACCTGGTTCCGATGGACCGGGGGATTTTATCAACGATCTATGCCCGTCCCACAAGAAAGTGGACAACAGCTCAATTGTTGAAAGCATACAAAAAATTTTACAAGAACGAAAAATTTATCAAAATCCTTCCGGAGGGGAGCTGGCCTGCTACCAAGCAGGTGAGGGGAACCAACAACTGCCTGATCAGCGTTCTGTACGATGCCAGAACAGAGAGAATTGTCATCACAGCGGCTCTGGATAATCTGACCAAAGGAGCCAGCGGTCAGGCGGTGCAATGCTTCAATCTGATGTTTGGATTCGCGGAAGAGATGGCACTGACCCAGACCGCTCTGATTCCATAATTTTTTTCTCCACATATTGACTTTTATTCTCCCATCTTTTAACTTAAAAAAAATCTTTTGTACTCAGGGGGAAATACCGCTTTCCCCCTGAAATCCCCATCTGTTACGCCGGGATAACATCATTCATTCCGTTTGGCTGGTCGGAACAAGTCCGTTCCAGCCAATGCGCGTTCACTATTGGCGGGAGATCTGAGTAGTTAGAAAAAATTAAGATACCATATGGACTCTCCACGATTGCCGGTGAAAGCCAAATTCATTTTTGTCACAGGGGGGGTGGTTTCTTCTCTCGGCAAGGGGTTGGCCTCTGCATCGGTGGGAGCTCTCTTGGAAAACCGGGGGTTAAAAGTTTCCCTCCAAAAACTCGATCCCTACATCAATATCGATCCTGGTACCATGAGCCCCTTTCAGCATGGGGAGGTGTTTGTCACCCAGGACGGAGCCGAAACAGATCTCGACCTGGGCCATTACGAACGGTTTGTTAATGTTCAGATGACAAAACTGAACAACTGTACGACAGGACGGATCTACAATGCGGTCATTCAAAAAGAACGAAAGGGGGAATATCTGGGGCGAACCGTTCAGGTGATTCCTCATATTACAGACGAAATCAAAGGGTGCATCATGAAGGCGGCCCAGGGAATCGATCTGCTGATTGTGGAAATCGGAGGAACCGTGGGAGACATCGAAAGCCTCCCTTTTTTAGAGGCCATCCGCCAATTCAAAGCCGATGTGGGAAAGGAAAATGTTTTGTATATCCACTTGACGCTGGTTCCTTTTATTTCTGCGGCAGAGGAGCTTAAAACCAAGCCGACCCAGCACAGCGTTCAAAAACTCCGGGAAATCGGCATTCAGCCTGATATTCTCCTCTGCAGAACCAGCCGGTCGCTTACCAAGGAGATCAAGTCTAAAATTGCCCTGTTTTGTAATATTCCAGTTGATTGTGTGATGACTGCCCTGGATGTGCAATCGATTTATCAGGTCCCGCTTGAACTCCATGCGGAAGGGTTGGACAACAAAATTGTGGAGCTATTGAATATCTGGACCCGAACGCCCGATTTGATCGACTGGAAAAATCTGGTTGACCGGATTGGAAGCCTCAAAGATCGGGTCAAAATTGCGGTGGTGGGAAAATATGTAAACTTGACCGATGCCTACAAGAGTTTGAACGAAGCATTGAATCATGCCGGATTTGGAAATCAGGTCAAAGTGGATTTGCATTTTATCGATTCCGAAAATCTGGAGTCGGACAAAATTTCTCTCCCCGAAATTTTTGAAGGGTGTGCGGGAATTCTCGTTCCCGGAGGTTTTGGAGAACGGGGAATCGAGGGAAAAATCAGGGCAATCCAGTACGCCCGCGAAAACAAAATTCCCTTCTTTGGCATTTGTCTCGGAATGCAATTGGCGGTGATTGAATTCGCCCGAAATGTGGCCCACCTGAAAGGGGCTGACAGCACGGAATTTCATCCCGATACCCCTCATCCGGTCATCAGTCTGATGGAGGATCAAAAAGCAGTTTTAAACAAGGGAGCCACCATGCGGCTGGGAGCCTACCCCTGTGTGCTCGAAAAAGGGACCACCGCTTTCAAAAATTATGGAGAAAAGGAAATTTCGGAGCGCCATCGCCACCGTTATGAATTCAACAACGCCTATCGGGATAAACTGACCCAGAAGGGACTTGTGATTGCCGGCCTCTCCCCCGACGGAGCCCTTGTAGAAATGATCGAACTCAGAAAACACCCCTGGTTTGTTGCCTGCCAGTTTCATCCCGAGTTTAAATCGAGACCGATGCAACCCCATCCTCTCTTCTTTCATTTTATTGAGGCCGCAAAGGCCCAAGTTCTTCAAAAAAAGTGGGAGGCTCTCAAAGAAGGTATCAAAACTCCCCCCAAGGCCGAAATAGTCCCTGAAGAAAAAGAAATAATTAAAATAAAATCAAATAGTTAGAATAAAAAAACTTGCCCCTTTGGCATAGAAAAAAAATATTGTCAAGCTTGACAATTTATCAAGGCCGGCGCTAACATTGGCATTGAAATTGCATAAAGCTGGCACACCGCAACAACAATGTGGCCGAAGGGGCCCCAAATAAAATGCCAATAGAACTCAAACAGAGCATGAAATTGTCCCAGCAACTGGTCATTACCCCCCAGTTGCAACAGGCAATCAAGCTTCTCCAGTTATCACGGCTCGAACTGGTGGAAATGGTCCAAGAGGAGCTGATGGAAAACCCGGTCTTGGAAGAAGCTGCTCCGGAAGAAGAAGAAGAGGTCCCCGGGGATGTGGCCAAAGAAATCGAATCGGAGGAAGGCTCCGACAAATCCCACGAAGCTCAAAATGAGGTGGTGGCCAATAATGGAGAATTAAAGGAGCCAAAGGAATTTGACTGGGAAAACTACATCGGTACCTATAATGCTCCGGGGGACGAGGCCCGCTCTTTCAATCCGGAAGATCTCCCCGCCTTTGAAAATACCGCCACCAAAACGACGACATTGGTTGAGCATCTGGAATGGCAACTTCACATGGCCAACTTAACCGAAGAGGAAGAAGAAATCGGGGCAACTCTCATCGGTCTCATGGACGACAATGGTTATCTGACGACAGAATTGGAGGAGATCGCCCTCAAAAACAGCTTCCCGTTGGAGAAGGTGCAAAGGACATTGAAGGTGATTCAGGATTTTGATCCGGCCGGCGTGGGGGCTCGAGATCTTAAAGAATGTCTTCTTTTGCAAACCCGTTTTTTTGGAACGGAACGTCCGATCCTCGAAACGATGATTCGTGATTGCCTTCATCTTCTGGAACGAAAAGATTTTTTAGCCATTGCCCGAAAAATGAAGATCCCCCTTGAAACGGTGGTGGTCATGGCGCGCGTGATTGGAGAAATGGAGCCCAAGCCGGGAAGGCCGTTTGACGGGGAAGCGCCCCAATACATTACTCCGGATGTTTATGTAAAAAAGGTGGGAAATGAATACATCATTATTCTGAATGAAGAGGGGCTTCCGCGGCTCCATATCAGCGCCTTTTACAAGAATATGCTTTCGGGAGAAAACAATGGAAACAAGGAATCGGAGGCCAAAGGTTTTGTGGAGCAAAAATTGAAAAAAGCCATCTGGCTAATCAAGAGCATTCATCAAAGACAAAGAACGATTTACCGCGTGGCCAAATGTATTGTCGACACCCAGCAGGATTTTCTTGAAAAAGGGATGAACTTTCTCCATCCGATGATCCTCAAAGATGTGGCGGAAAAAATCGGCGTCCATGAATCAACGGTCAGCCGGGCCACCAGCAACAAATATATTCACACTCCGCAGGGATTGTTTGAACTGAAATTCTTTTTCAACAGCCGGGTCCCCTCCAACGAAGGGGACGGCATTGCCGCTGAAACAGTGAAAGAAAAAATAAGACGGCTGGTGGAAAACGAAAACGCCAAAAAACCCCTTTCCGACAAGGAATTGGCCGATCTGCTGAAAGCGGCCAACATCAACATCGCGCGGCGTACCGTGGCCAAATACCGCGAAATGCTGGGGATCCTCCCTTCGTCCCGAAGAAGGCAGTTGTATTGAAAATCTTGCCAAAGATCGAAGAATGTTCTTTGATAGTCTCAGGAAAAGCGTAAAATTAAATTCAACAAACCAAAAGGAGGTTGTTTATTATGCAAATCACGATCACGTTTCGTCATCTGGAAGCAACGGAAGCCATTAAAGAGCATGTTGAAAATAAAATGGAAAAATTCAAAAAATACCTGATTCGCCCGATCGAAGCCCATGTGATCCTGACGGTCGAAAAAATCAGACAGCAGTGCGAAATCACCCTGTCAGCGCGGCATTTTCATGCGACCGCTGTTGAGACCAACACCGATATGTATACCTCTATTGACAAAGCGGTTCACAAGCTGGAACGACAGGTTAAAAAACATAAGGAAAAAATGAAGAGACACAAAAACGGGATT
This sequence comes from Nitrospira sp., assembly GCA_005240075.1. GTDB lineage: Bacteria > UBA10199 > UBA10199 > UBA10199 > SBBF01 > SBBF01. The sequence goes on along the minus strand of SBBF01000055.1, from coordinate 4,631 downwards.
CACACCGGAAAACTCCCCCTCCCTCCCGTTGAAATGGTGGAAGCTGATGTATGATGTCAAAAATCCGTTGCCTTTTACTCGAGGCTTCGTTATAGAATGATCTTTTAACCAGATGAAACTCACGGATATTCTCAAAAAAGAGGGGGTCATAGGGGAACTGAGAGCTCTCGACAAGAAATCAGTCTTGGAAGAACTAGCCTCCCTGGTCAGTGAAGTTTATCCCAATCTCAATCAGGAACAGGTCTTAAAGGTTCTCCTGGAACGGGAGAAACTGGGATCGACAGGGGTCGGAAATGGGGTGGCCATTCCGCATGGCAAAACAGGGGGGGTGGACCAGATTGTTTGTGTTTTTGGCCGTTCCAGAAAAGGAATTGATTTTCAATCTCACGATCGAAAGCCAGCCATGCTTTTTTTCGTTCTTTTGGCACCCGAAAATGCCGTCGGCAACCACCTTCAGGCTTTGGCCCGGCTCTCCCGCCTCCTTAAACTGGAAACAACCCGCAACCGCCTCTTTGAAATTAATAATGAAGAGTTATTTGACTTTTTGATCAAGGAAGATGAAAAGTTGTAACAAGCGAGCATCTGGCTTTGCCAGTGCGAGCGCGGGGTTTGGGGCCATCTGAGGCCCGAAATTCACCCCGTGGGATATGCATGTTATCCCACGGGGTAAAAAACGCGAGTAGCGTCAAACGGGCCGAAGGGGCCCCAATTATAATGAAGAGTTATTTGACTTTTTGATCAAAGAAGATGAAAAATTGTAGTTAATGCTAAGTATTGAAGTCGGCGAGCTGATAAAAAACAAAGAAGTTCACCTTGAACTTGAGTTGGTTGCGGGCAAAAAGGGGCTGGCAAAAAAAATCAATATCCCCCGCATTCAAAAACCGGGGTTGGCATTGATTGGTGATACCTCCAATCTTCATCCCGGAAGAATTCAGGTTCTGGGAAAATCTGAAATCACTTATCTTAAATCGCTGGAAGAATCGAAATTCAAGAGCATCATCAAAAAAATGTGCAGTCGGGACGTCGCCTGTTTTGTTGTGACGCGCGGAAATCCGCCACCCAAGGTTTTGTCGCAGGAAGCCGAAAAAAACAATATCTCAGTTTTCACCACCCCCCTTATCACCTCCACTTTTATCAACCGTGTTTCCCGTTTTTTGGAGGAACACCTGACAGCCAGCACCACGGTTCATGGAGTTTTGGTGGACGTCTACGGCATGGGGATTCTGATTATCGGCAAAAGCGGCATCGGCAAAAGCGAATCGGCTCTTGATCTTGTGTTGCGGGGGCACCGATTGGTCGCTGACGACGTGGTGGAAATCCGCAAAAAACCCCCCGCCACTCTCTATGGGATGAGCAAAGATTTGATCCAGCACCATCTTGAAATACGGGGGCTGGGAATATTGAATATCAAGGATCTCTTTGGAGTGGCTGCCATTCGCGACAAGAAATTGATTGAGATTGTCGTGGAACTGGTTGAATGGAACCCCAATTATGAGTATGATCGGCTTGGAATTGACGAGCACAAATATATGATTCTGGAAGTGCCGGTTCCCTATTTGAAGGTTCCTGTTTCTCCGGGAAGGAATATTACGACGATTATTGAAGTGGCCGCCCGCAACAATTTGTTGAAGATTCAAGGCTGCTATTCGTCCAGAAGTTTTCAGGACAAGTTGAATGTGAGGCTTCGAAACGGGATGAAGGAAGAAACCGAGCTGACGGAATAAAAAAATATGGTGGGAGTTATCCTCATTTCAGAAAACAGGGAAGGAAGGGAAATTCTCAAAACAGTCCACCGCCTTGTGGGCAAAACAGAAGGGATCAAGGCCCTCATGTTGAAGCAGGGGGGGGCCCCGACCCGGATGAAGAGCCGGCTTAAAAAAGCGCTGGCCGGTCTGAATGGCGCTCACGGCATCATCTTGTTGACCGACATTTACGGTTCGACCCAATGCAACGTCTGCATGAATTTCCTCAAAAAAGGATCGGTGGAAATTTTTACCGGTTTCAATCTCCCGATGGTGGTCAAGCTGGCCTCGCTCAATAAAACAGTCCCCTTCAAAAAACTGATCCCTTTTGTGGAAAACTACGGCAAATCCCACTTCATGCATGTCACCAACAAAAGAAGGGGGAAAAAACCTTGACCCCCTCCCACAAAGTGCAGGCAACCTGCAAGATAGTCAACAAACTGGGGCTTCATGCGCGGGCGGCCGCCCTTTTTGTCAAAACAGCCAGCCGGTTTCAGTCTGAAATTTTTGTGGCCAAAGGGCAAAACCGGGTCAATGGAAAGAGTATCATGGGAATTTTAATGCTGGCCGCCGCCCAGGGATCCCGGATTATCATTGAAGCCGAAGGACCCGACGCCCCGCAGGCGCTTGAAAAACTGGGCAGGCTGGTCAACCAGGGATTCCATGAGAAATAAAAATGAAAAATACAAGTCTTCATCACCGGCAGTTCACCGGCTTGCCGGCCTCTCCCGGGATTGCGCTGGGAAAGCCGGCTCTGCTGGGAAGATCGTTGATTGATTACCCCCGGTACTGGATTCCTGTCAACGAGGTGAAGGGGGAAGTCAGGCGATTCAACGAGGCCCTCAATCAGCTCAAAACCCAGCTCGACCGACTCAAATCAAAACTCTGTCGGCTTCAGGGACAGGAACAAATCGGCATTCTGGACACCCATCTCCTTTTCCTCAAGGACGAGCTGCTGGTCAAAAATACAATCGCCTGTATTGAAAAAAATCTGATCAACGCGGAATGGGCCACCTCACAAACAATCCATGAAATCATCCAGGCTTTCTCCAAAATCGATCAGGCTTATTTTCGTGAAAGAAAATACGACCTTCATTTTGTGGAAAGGGCCATTCTTCGGAATTTGATGGAGGAAGGGGAGGCTCTTTTTGAGAAGGTTCCCAACGGAGCCATTATTGTTGCTCATGACCTCTCTCCCGCGGAAATGCTTCATTTCATCCGCTACAAAATCGGGGGATTGATCCTGGCGACAGGGGGGCTTAATTCCCATACAGTCATTTTGAGCCGCTCGCTCAAAATTCCCTGCGTGATCGGAATCGAAAAACTTGAACACCTCCTCACCGAAAAAGACAGGATCCTTCTGGATGGGCACCGGGGAAAAATTCTGGTCAATCCTCGTTCTTCAGAAAAAGCCCGTTACGAGAAAATAAGAAAAGATCAGGAAGCTGTCGACAGAGCCATGAGACGCGAAGCCCGATTTCCTGCCTTCACTCTTGACGGCAAAAAAATCGAACTCTTGGCCAACATGGAATTTTTGGACGAAATCGATTTTGTCAGGGAGTATGGGGCTCATGGAGTGGGGCTTTACCGCACCGAATTCCTTTTTTTGGACCGAAAAAACCCTCCGTCTCTCGAAGAGCAGGAGGAAGTCTACAAAAAAATCCTCAAGAGGCTTAAACCCCGCGAAATAACCATTCGAACCCTCGATCTGGGGGCTGAAAAAATAGCCCCCCAACAGGGGTATGCTGAACAGGGAAATCCGGCCCTTGGTTTGAGGGCCATCCGTTACTGTTTGCGTGATCTGGCCCTTTTTACCACGCAGCTTAAAGCTCTTTATCGGGCCTCCGTTCATGGAAATTTAAAAATCTGTTTTCCGATGATCTCAAACACGGATGAATTCAAACAAGTCAAAAAAGTGGTGCGTCAGGTTTTGACAGAACTTAAAAAAGAGCGGACCTCCTTCAACGAGCAGGTCCCTTTAGGAGTAATGATTGAAACCCCATCGGCTGTTGTGGAGATGGATTTGCTGGCGGGGGAAGCTGACTTCTTTTCCGTCGGCTCCAATGATTTAACCCAATACCTGCTGGCGGTTGACCGGAACAACGAGCTGGTCGCCTCCCTTTACAGCCCTTTCCACCCCTCCGTCATCCGATCGCTCAAACAAATCATCGACATAGCCGAGCGCTATGGAAAAGAAGTGACACTGTGCGGTGAAATCGCGGGAGATCCGATCTTTCTCCTTCTTCTGGTTGCCATGGGATTTGACCGACTGAGCATGAACGCGGTTTCCATTCCGCGCGTCAAAAAGATTATCCGCCAAACCTCCCTTTCGGAAGCACAGGAATTACTCGCGCGTGTGCTGGCCAATACCTCCGGAAAGGAGAATAAACGGTTGACTTATCAGAAAATGGGGGAGCTGTTCCCCGAATATTTCTCGGCTTAAAACCATGCCAAAAAGTTTGACAACACAAAAAAAAAGGGTTAGCCACAGCTTGCAACTTTCGGCCCTTTCCAAGCGTCCAGAAGTCATTAAAACACACTATAAAGGAAAAAAACGAGTGAACCCTGCTTCCAAAAATTATCTTTTTTCATCAGAATCGGTAACCGAGGGGCATCCTGACAAGGTGGCAGATCAAATATCGGATGCCGTTCTGGATGCCTGTCTCACCCAAGATGTCCAATCGAGAGTCGCCTGTGAAACGCTGGTAACCACAGGATTGGTTTTGGTGGCGGGAGAAATTACAACCAAAGCGGTGTTGGATATCCCCCATTTGGTCCGTGAAACGGTTCGGGAAATCGGCTATACTGACTCGTCCCTTGGTTTTGATGCGGCCACCTGCAGTGTGATGGCAACCTTGGACAAGCAATCAGCCGATATTTCGCAGGGGG
>SBBF01000098.1 GCA_005240075.1 Nitrospira sp. | reverse complement strand
TTCGAGCGGAAGGCGATGGATGCAAAAAACAACAATCAAACCGAGTCAGTTCCTCTCTTCGGATAGCCTAAACTATCCAACGAACGGGGCGCACTCCAGAGGCTGATAAAACGGATGCAGGTTGTTCAGAACTTGTTGCTGAATAATGTAAAGACTTGACCCCATTCACTGGGAGGTTGTAGAATAAAAAAAACAAAACCGCGAAGGGGGCCACAAAGACAGAACAAGGACAACGGATTCCTTTCAGTACAAGTCTTCTGAACGATTAACTAATAACTCGGCATACTCTTCACGAGAAAAGGGCGAGATAAAAAGTGTTGAGACATTTTTCCCTTGATCCAACAATTCAGCCAAAAAGGGGAGGTGGGCACCGCCACCCAACAAAACAATAACCGGTTCCCCCTTCTGCGGATCGAAGCTATCCGGGTTTTCAAGAACAATCCGAATATTGTCTGCCCAAGTTTCCGTTCGCATGTTCGTTGTCTCTATTAAATCATCCCAAAATAATAACCCTTCCGGTGATAGCATCTTTTGGTCTGGCGAAAGGTTCTCGAATTGTTCCTGTGGGATATCTGCCGGCAGTCTTTCCTCCGGCTTTTGTTTTGTCCTTGTTGATCTCCCGATTCCCCCAAAAGGAGAAATACCGGGAGGAAGAATACCGGCATCTTGTAAAGCGAAAGCCAGTCCGGGCGTTTCGGCATTCAAAACGTTCACTTTTGAACCATAACGCCATTTCAAGGCAGATGCCAGATCAGAAAAGCTAACAAGCGCCTTAAAGAGCTCTTTTCTCTCCCTGACCGCTTTTTCCCATTGTTCATAAGACATTTTTTCAAGCTCTTCCTCACTCAACATCCGGGAAAGTTTCCACGCCGCATCTTGGTAAAACGCCACTTGCTTGCCTTTCCATGTATCCGTTCTGAGCAATTGATGAAGCTTTCGATTGAGTTCTTTTTCAGTTACATTCTTCATCGCCAGCATTTCTTCTTTCAGTCCAGGCCAGGCCCGTCGAACCCTTTCTGAATCGTAAATCGGGTCCCCTCCAACATATTCCACGAAAAAAACCACAGGTCTGTTTTTTTCAACGAAAGACTCCACAATCAATGACGATAAGAGACGCGGTTTCGAATAATGGTGAAAATCTTCAACGACAACCACCAGCGGTTTATCAGGGACAAAATTGGCATGAAGATAATGCACATCGGTATGCGGTTCTTTGAACAATGAATGTCTTGCCAATATTTGTTTGAGATTGGGATCGTCTCTATTCAACTCCACCTGAAAAGAGGGAAAGCGGAACTGTATCTTTATTCTGTCCCGCCAGAACTCGGAATAACAGCTGAATTCATATCCCGGATAAAAACGGCTCAGACCGGCAATGCCATTCTCATCCAGAAATTTCCTCAGATCGGCCTGATTGAAACCGTTGGTTTGGAGTGAAATAGCATCGATGGCCTGATAGAGATCCGGCTTCAAGAGACCGGTTTCACTGCCGGAATCCGTTGTCAGGGTGATGAGACCGTCGTGATTGCGATCCTCGATCTCAAAAAGATCGTCGAAAGCACGAAGCTCTCGATCGTTGCCTTTACAGGCGATGGTTGAAAGTAAAAATAGCGGCATAAGGGGCATGACTTTCACTCCACTCCGCTAAATATCCACAGATAATTTGCGGCCGGTTTATGGGCGGCAAGCGTCGTCATCATTTCTATAAAGTCAGGATGCTTCCTGTCAATTCCGGTAATGGTTACACTTTCATCTCGTGTTCGTAACCGTGACTCTTTTTCATCACGAATCAAATTTTCTTTATACCGCCCGACCACCCACTTCAGATCAATCAAATAGTACCAACTGCCAAGTGCTTGGAGAATGATAGATTCCATTGTAGTTTTATTCACCTCGCGTCCGTTGTCTGATTCCAAAAATTTGACAAATTGTTTATAAGCCGTGTCTCGGTCTTCGATGGCTTCCTGAATTTTCCGAGTGCAAGTATCAGCCAAGTAACAAGCGGCCGCATCTTTGAACACAAGGTTATCCAGTGCATCCCTTTTCGGCTTCAACAGCGGTTCCAAAATATACTGGACGGACAGCAGGCGATCTAATTCCTCGGACCATTCTTTTACTTTTGGGGCGTCCCCTTTCCGGTTATAATAAGCCAGATTAAGAGCCGCGATCTGAAGATCGAAACTAAATCCTTTGCGGTTGTAAATGTGGCTGATGTAATCATCAAGGGCACTTTCAGTTGTCAGACCAGCTTCGTAAAGCGCATATTCAGCCCCCTTAACATAGGCTGACTTCTCAAGATCTTGGACAGACAAATGCATTTTTCTCAAATCCTGAAAAAAATGATAAAGTTCATGCAGCAAAGAAAAGGTTGTAGAGGGTTGTGTTACGTCAATCGTTAGATTGGTATCAATCTTTATGGCATTATTCGACGGCCTATATTCAAATTGAACCAAGGTAAAGCCCATTTGTTCAAGTGCCGCTGAATATACCCCCAGTTTACCCTCGCTTATTTTTGCCAGCACTTCATCAATAAACCATTTATTTTCCATTTCGCCGGCAACATTTTTTGCTGAATAAAAATCTCCATCTCCTTGTTTTTGAATACTCATGAGGAGGCTGACGATGGCCAGGGCATTTAGCCTATCCCCTTTGGTTTGTGTTTTAATTTTCAGAGAGAGGGAAACCGCCTCGTAAAAATTAACCTTATGATGGAGACAAAATTCACGAAGCGATTCCAAGGCGCTTTCATCGTCGCTGCTCGCTGGTTGCAAGAAGAGGGCTTGATGGGCCGAATGCCACCGTGCAATGGATAGCTGGTTAAAATCTGGCAGATGAAAGCGTTCATGAAATTGTTTGTACTTCTCTTCACCATAGGTACAAAAGGCATCCCCTACTTGTAAGGTGAGTTTTTCTGCATGGGATTCAAAAATTCCATTCTGATTTACATCATCGTGATAAAGAGTAATTTCCGCACCATTAACCGAAAACGAGTATGCGGCACCCTGGGGGCTAGCCGAGGGAACAACCACTTCCTCTTCGGACGGGCCCTGGTTTGACGCTTGTTCTTCTTTTGCACCGCCAAGACAGCCGGCAATAAACGTAGGGAAAAGTGAGAGCATGGTATTTTTATCGGCACCTTTTTATAAAAGTTACGCGGTTTTTTTAAACGTGAAAAGAAATAACAATTTCAATGACTTATAATACAATAAATTTTGTGCTTTGATTTTTGAGTTGTTCAAAAATGGCGTCCGCAGGACATTATGCAAGAGAACAACTGGTTGCGGCAGACTGGAGGCGGGAGGGGTACGGGGAAGGAGCCTCCAGTCAGGCGCCCCGCGAACACTCGGATCTCGCTGTTGGCTGGCCCGTGAGAGAGGGGGTGCTTTTCCCGCCTGCGCCAAAGCTTCGGCGGGCAGGCACTCGGGAATCGATTGGCTTCACTCGCTCTGCAAAAAGGGTGCGAAGGCTCCCGCGTGTTTTTCTCGTCAGCCTTGGTGCCCTTTTTGCGGCTCGACAGGGGCGAGACGGATTTCTGGACATTTCCAATTGGCCCAATTAGTCTCAAACCAGGTTCTAACTTCGTTAAATAGGTCCGACATTGGATACCTTCCCGCTCAGCTACGCCTCGCGATGAAGGAGGCCTCCGAACTCAGAACGGGCAAAGCCCGATTCTTCGTTATGGGGCGTTCGAGTTTTTATTCATTAAACTTTCAGAGATTTTAATATATCACCGTTCCACTCGTAGGAAATGCGCGAACGATTTTTGGAGAGTTCTTTTTGAAGGGCGGAACCGACAATCAGGGGAACTGAAACGGAAGGTTCCACAAAACCCATCGCTTTGGTCGCCTGTTTGTTGACCTTCCCCCAGCTTTGGGCCTCACTCAATGTGGAGCCTGACAATCCCCCCCAGTGAGGAACATCGGTGGTTACCTGAAGGGCATATTTATGCCCTCCGGTCTCGCGATCAAAAATATAAGTCATCACCACCGAGTCATTGATATAATTCTTGGGCACTCCGCCGGCAATATAAAAGGCGGAAGTCCGTTTGGATTTGTGAACAATCTGTGTCAGCTCGTAATTGTCCCGAATGCTGGAAATGGTCATCGGCTGTTTTCCCTTCTCCCGCCACATGTGATAATGGTGGGTGAGTCCAATACCGATGCTGGAGTCGTTGATCGCCGGACAAAAAACCGGAATGCCATGTTTGCGGGCGGTATAAAGTATCGAGTTTTCGTCCTTGATAAAACCGGCCAGCCAGTAAAGATATTCCCGGGTGGAAAGAATTTTTCCCTCCAGTTCAGCCGCTTGATCGCCAATCCAGGTGTCCAGCGCGATAAATTTTTCTTCATCCACAAAGGTATCATAGATCCGATCGATATAATGTTCCCGGAGAACCACATCATCGGCAAGGGGACTCCCCTTAAAATGGCCATAACCTCTGGCCTGGTAGAAATCCTGATACAAAATAGCTCCGGTGGAAACAACAACATCCACCATATTGTATTCGATCATGTCCCGAATAACCTTGCGAAGACCGGCCGCAATCATGGGACCGGCCATTCCCAGCATGATGGTGGGGCGTTCCTTATCGGTTAACATTCTCTCAAAAACTTGAGAGCACTCGCCAATATTGCGGGCCTGAATCGACATGTCCTGATAGGAGGCTACCAGATCGGCAATGGTTTTGGTTTTGGTCAGATCAAGCTGTTTGACCGGTTCAGACAATAACCTCTTTTTTTCTTTTTTTTGCTTTTCGTCCAACGAACATTCAAAGGAAAGCATCACTCCCTCCCTGTAAATACTTTAAGTTTTGAAATTAAACGAAGGGGGAAAAAGCGTCAAGATTATTGTGACACTTTTTTGTTTTTTTTGTATAGTTCCCTGCATGTCCGCCAATCCTCTTTCCATGCCGGTGCAGTTTGTCAAAGGGGTTGGCCCCTATCTGTCCGGTTTGCTGGAGAAGAAGGGGATCAAATCGGTCCGCGATCTTTTTTATCATTTTCCAATCCGCTACCTTGACCGGCGTCAGATTGTTCCGATCAGAAAGTTATCTCCAGGAAAGGAGCGTTGTATCCTGGCCGAAATTGTGGGGGGATCTTCCCGTCATGTGGGGCGTCGCAAAATTTATGAGCTTTTGGTGCGTGATGAATCGGCGCTTGCCGTTGTTGTCTGGTTCCATTTCAACGAAAAATATGTCAAATCAAAGTATCCCCCCGGGAAACAAATCCTGATCTTTGGGGAATGCCAGTTTTTTGGAGCCAAAAAACAATTTGTTCATCCAGAAATTGAAGAGTGGGAGGATGATGACACGGATAGAGCCAGGACCCTGATCCCTATTTATTCCTTAACCGAAGGAATTCACCAAAAAACGATCCGTCGGGTTATTTTTTACGCTCTAGAACATTATCTCTCGTTCGTTTGCGACAATCCAATTACTGTAAGGGCCGGTGATGTGCGAATCGGTTTGAGAGAAGCCATAGAGAAAATTCATTCCCCCCCGCTGGATGTTGATTTAGGTCTCCTTCAAAACCAGTCTTCTCCTTTCCATCAAAGGGTGATTTATGACGAATTGTTTTTCCTCCAATTGGGTCTGGGATTAAGAAAAATGGGAATCAAAAAAGAAGCGGGAAACCCTTTTACTAAAAAAAGCACTCTCACCGACCGAGCGTTAAAACTTCTCCCCTTCGAACTGACATCGGCTCAAAAGAAGGTTTTGAGTGAAATAAAAAATGATGTTTCAAAAGATGAGCCGATGAACCGGCTTTTGCAGGGGGATGTGGGGTGCGGCAAAACATTGGTTGCTTTTTTGGTGTCGCTCGCCGCTTATGAAAATGGATTTCAGACAGCTTTTATGGCTCCGACCGAAATTTTGGCCCAGCAGCATTACAAAAATTTGAAATCTCTGGCCGAACAGATGGATGTCAGATCAACTCTCCTGACAGGCTCAACCCCCAACGGCGAAAGGGAAGAAGTTTTAACCGATTTAGCGGAAGGAAAAATTCATCTTGTTTTTGGAACGCACGCGTTGATTGAGGAAGATGTTCATTTTAACCAACTCGGGCTGGTTGTGATTGATGAACAGCACCGGTTTGGGGTTTTGCAGAGAGCGGCATTGAAAAACAAAAACAATCAACGGGTTCCCCATGTTCTCGTCATGACTGCCACTCCGATTCCCCGCACTTTATCGATGCATCTCTATGGTGATCTGGATGTCTCTGTTATTGATGAACTACCGCAGGGACGCCGTCCGATTATCACCAGGGTGTTTCATGAAAAAATGAGGTCTGTGGCCTTTCAGTTGATGGAACAAGAATTGAGAAAAGGACGCCAGACCTATGTGGTCTGTCCCCTGATTGAAGAGACCGAGAAAAGCGATCTCAAAAATGCCATCTCAACGGCCGAAAACCTCAAAAAAGTTTTCGCGAACTATTCCGTTGGCCTTTTGCATGGTCGGATGAAAGGATCTGAGAAAGAAGAAATCATGGGGAGGTTTAAAAAGAATCAGATCAACATTCTTGTTTCAACGACAGTGATCGAAGTGGGAGTGGATGTGCCCAACTCCACGGTCATGGTCATTGAACATGCCGAACGTTTTGGGTTATCCCAACTCCATCAGTTGAGAGGGCGCGTGGGAAGAGGAGGGGATCAGTCCTATTGCCTTCTGATGGCAGACTATGCCCGATCGGAAGAGGCCCGTTTTCGGTTGAATGTGATGGAAGAAACAAACGATGGGTTTAAAATTGCCGAAGAAGATTTGAATTTAAGGGGACCGGGAGATTTTTTGGGAACGCGGCAGTCGGGGCTTCCGGATTTAAAAATTGCCCACTTGATACGCGACAGTTCCCTGCTGCAGGCGGCAAGACGAAGGGCTTTTGAAATTCTGGGCGAGGATCCAGACTTGCAAAAAGCAGAGCATCAGGGTCTTTTGGAAATTGTTGCTGAAAGATGGGGAGACAAATTGAATTTGGCGAGAGTGTCATGAAACCAGCATGGCTTAAAAAAACTTATTCCTTTTCCGAAGTTCATGCCATGAAGCAGAGGCTGAAAAGTTTGAATCTTCATACCGTCTGCGAAGAGGCCCGCTGTCCCAATATTTCCGAATGTTTTGGAAGAGGGGTGGCCACGGTGATGATCATGGGGGATATGTGCACCCGTTCCTGCAAATTTTGCGCCGTTAAAACAGGGAGACCCCAGGCTTTGGATCCGGAAGAACCAAAAAACGTGGCGCACTGGGCCAAAGAACTGGGGTTAAAACATATCGTCATTACATCGGTCGACCGGGATGACTTGAGCGATCAAGGATCGCGGCATTTTGCACAGACGGTTTTTGAAGTTAAAAGAGAAAACCCGGAAATCGTGGTGGAAATTTTGACCCCTGATTTTCAGGGAAAAACAGCCTTTATTGATGAAGTCTGTAAGAGCGCTCCTCATATTTTCAATCATAACCTGGAAACGGTGGAACGTTTAACCTCTCAAGTTCGTTCAGCCGCCAGATATGAAAGATCCCTTTCAGTGATACAACATGTTAAAAAGAATTATGCCGATTTCCTGACCAAATCAGGGTTGATGCTCGGTTTGGGAGAGAAGGAAGAGGAAGTGATTCAGGCAATGCGGGACCTTGTCGCCCATGGATGCGACCTGCTGACGTTGGGGCAGTATCTTCAACCGACTCCAAACCATTTGCCGGTGGTTGATTACATTCCTCCAAAAAAATTTGACGAATACAGAAAAGAAGGAGAAGCTCTTGGTTTCCGAGCGGTCTTTGCTGGCCCCTTTGTCCGTTCGTCTTATATGGCAGATGGATTTTTTAGAGATCTTCGTTGAAGACCCGTGATAAAGCGAGGATCTGGCTTTGCCAGTCCGAGCGAATCTACGGGGGGTTTGGGGGCGCCGGAGGCAAAGCCCCCATTATAATGGCAGATGGATTTTTTAAAGAGAGGTTTCTGGCATGATAACCTTCCCTCGCATCAGTGGACTTCCTCCCTATGTTTTGGGGCAGGTGGTGGCTCAAATGACTGCCCAAAGAAAAAAAGGGGAAGATATTATTAATCTCGGAATGGGAAACCCGGATCTTCCAACTCCCCAACCGATTGTCGACAAATTAATTGAAGCGGCTCAAAAACCAAAAAACCATCGTTACTCGGTTTCGCGTGGAATTCCGAAGCTTCGTCAGGCAATTTGCGGCTGGTACAAGAAAAAATATAATGTTGATCTGGATTGGGACTACGAGGCCATTGCAACGATGGGGGCCAAAGAGGGGCTCTCTCATCTCATTTTAGCCGTTACCCAGCCGGGCGATGTTGTTTTGGTCCCCAATCCCGCCTATCCGATTCATTTGTATGCTCCGGTCATTGCAGGGGCTGACGTCCGATCGATCAAGGTGGATCACCTTGAAAATTTTTTTCCCTCCCTTGAAAAAACGCTCCAGAGTGTTTCTCCCAAACCTAAATTTTTAATTCTCTCTTTTCCCTCCAATCCGACCACTCAGGTGGTCAATCTCAATTTTTTTAAAAAAATTGTCCAAATGGCCCGGGAACAGAATTTTTATGTAATTCATGATTTGGCCTATGCCGATCTGGTTTTTGACGGTTACAAAGCCCCGAGTATCCTGCAGGTTCAAGGAGCCAAAGAGGTAGCCGTTGAACTCTATTCACTTTCCAAGGGATTCAGCATGCCGGGATGGAGAGTGGCGTTTGTGTGCGGTAACCGGGATTTGGTGGCCGCGTTGACAAAAATCAAAAGTTATTTCGACTACGGCATGTTTCAACCGGTGCAGATTGCCGCCACGGTGGCCTTGAATGGCCCCCCGGAGTGTGTGGCTGAAATTGCCGAGGTCTATCGAAAGAGAAGAGACATTCTGTGCGAGGGGTTGCAGAAAGCAGGGTGGCCTATTGAAAAGCCAAAAGCAACCATGTTTGTCTGGGCCCGAATACCGGACAAATTTTTCTCGCTCGGTTCGCTGGAATTTAGTAAGCTTCTTCTTTCTAATGCGAAAGTCTGTGTTTCTCCCGGCATCGGTTTTGGCGACAATGGGGAAGGGTATGTGCGGTTTGCACTGGTAGAAAACGAAAAAAGAATCAAACAGGCCCTGAAGGGAATAAAGAAAATTTTGTAATGTCAAGAACACCTCAAATCAATATCGGCCTATTTGGTTTTGGAACGGTGGGGAGTCGTGTTTACGAAATTCTGACCAAAAATTCTTCTTTGATTATTGAGAAGCTTGGCTATCCCATTCATGTCAAAAAAATATGCGAGGTTGATACCAAAAAGAAACTTCCGGTTCATTTACCTCAATCGCTCGTTACTCAAAAAGCCCAGGAAATTCTCGATGATCCAGAAATTTCAATCATCGTTGAACTGATTGGCAACAGGCCGGCCGCCCTGGAAGTAATGATGAAGGGGCTTCAACTGGGAAAGCATGTGGTAACCGCCAACAAGGCCATCTTGGCGACCAACGGCCCGGAACTTTTTGCAGCGGCTTGCAAAAGCGAGGTGGAAATTTTGTTTGAAGCGGCGGTGGCCGGGGCCATTCCGGTGCTTCGGGTTCTGCGCGAGGGGTTTATTGCCGACCGGATCCAATCCATTCATGGAATTATCAACGGAACCTGCAATTATATTTTAACCGAAATGGCGGAGAAAAAGAGAGAGTTCGCCGATGTATTGGCTGAAGCCCAAAAACTGGGACTAGCGGAAGCCAACCCTTCTGCTGATGTGGAAGGAACCGATTCGGCCCAAAAACTGGCCATTCTTGCTTTGCTTGGCTTTGGACAGACTGTATTGCTTGAAAAAATTTATACAGAAGGGATTACGCAACTCACTTCGTTTGATTTTGAAATGGCCGACAAATTTGATTATTCGATCAAACTTTTGGCCATTTGTAAAAAATTGAATGATGAAATCGAGGCCCGCATTCATCCCACCATGATTCCCCGAGGCAAAATTTTAGCGCAGGTTCGGGGGGCTCACAACGCGGTTCTTTTAAAGGGGGAATTTTTGGGAGAATCTCTTCTCTATGGGCT
>SBBF01000072.1 GCA_005240075.1 Nitrospira sp. | reverse complement strand
TCATTTTACCTCATCTTTTACGCAACAAGTCCAGAAAGAATCCGATAAAGGGGGGGAAAGGAGAACCATGAAAGACCTCCCTTTAACCTTTATCCTTGCCCCCCAGGTCGCCGGGAATCTGGAACAGCAGGACGACCCCCGGTTTGATTTTTTCCATCCCTCCCCTTCCGATGAAAAAGGGGGGGATCCGAATTCCTACGAGCTGGTCACCTCCCAGGCCGTTTTAAACCAGCCCCAGGCGCGTGAATCGTTTTCCCGGCTGTTTGGAGACTTTGCGAAGTTGGTGGAGCGGGGGGAGGTTAAGGGGTTGGATGAAGCCGAAAGAGAGGCGATGGCGGATCATAGAAGGGAGGGGGTTGCGGCAAGCGGACTTGTTATCGGCGCAACAGCGCTCCTCTTCAATAGAAGTCAATTCTCTGTTATTGTCAATTTATCGGACAATCTTCGTCTTGTTACCTCTTTTAATCCCCAGTCAAGTGCAGACGGTTTTTTGCCCAAAGAAAAAAAATATTTTCATCGCACTGAATTACAGGACACATCAGGCCGCACGGTGGCAACCCTGCAAAAGGATAAGGTGCATTTAGTAAGGACTCACCGGAGTGTCACCCCCACCTTCCGATTTCAGCACGATGGCATCGATTACGAGGTGTCGTACACATTGAAACACGAAAAGGGGAGGTTCCAGGTCTCCCAGACGAGACTTTCAAGAAAACTGATTATCGCCGAATCCTGGTGGGGGCCTGCCGCACCGGCCGCCCCTACCACACCGGCTGGTGCGGAACCGCCGACAAAGGTTGTAACCCCTCCGCCGACTGAGGCCGTTGTTGTCCCCCCGCCGGTCCCATCACCTTTGGTGATTCTCCACACCCCCGATCCCGACCTTTTTATCGTGGTGGAGGTCCCGGTTGATCAACTAGCGGGTAATAGCATCATTCCAGCCGAGGAACTGTTTTCTAAACCCCCCAACGAGCAAGTGGGGGTTCCCCTTGATTCCGTTTTTAAGGCGACAGCCAAAAGGGCTGATGGGAGCGATCTCCCCAGTCAAATTCTGGTGGCCCCAAGCCATGACGGGGGACACTGGGAAATCACCGGCCGAGTGACCGTTGACGGCGCCGAGAGGGAAATCTGTTATCTTTTTCTTGCCAGAGAGGGGCAGATGATCCCCTTTACACCTGCCGCCGCTCAAGTCCCCGCTCCAGCCGCGGAGTTATCCCTGGCGGCAAAAGGGGTTGAACCGGTCAAAGCTCCTAAAGCGGCAACAGTAGCCGAGCCAATTCCTCCCGCGGCACCTCCCGCTGAAGTTCCTGCTCCGGTTGTAAAGGCACCCATTGTTCCTCCCGCAACCGTGGTGAGTCCAAGCCTGCAAGATCGGACCAGAAAGGTTGTCGCTCGATTGGCCGATCTGAGCCGATCGCTTTCGATCCCTGAATATTTTTCCTCTGTATTGAAATCTCTCCAAGAGAATGACACGAAAAAACAACTCACCCGTGAACAACAAGTCGAGGCGCTTGAGTTTTGGTGTGACGCTGTTGAATGGCTCAATAAACAGGGGATTTTAGATCACGATGCTCTTTATAAACTGGATCAGGCGGTATCAGCAACTGGACCGGATAGTATATCCTTCAGCCAAACTCGGAAAATTTTTGATCTGTTGGACAAAATTATCGCCAGCAAAGACACAGCCAAGCCCAACGCAGAAGCAATTTTTTCAGCCCTGGGAAAATTCCTTTCGGGGGATGATAAGTCAGTTTTGCTCTCCAATCTTAAAAGGGCAAACGAAAGCACCATTCAAAGCCTGATGGACAGAATGCTTTTTGGCGAACCAACAAAGGTCACCGGGGCTATTTTGGATACGGTGGGATCGTTGCTAGACGATTGGCTTACCGATGAAACCGGTTCAACCGTTGCCGAGCCCGGTTATTTTATCGCCGAGGCGTATCGGTCGGTTCGTTTTATTCTTTTGTCCCCCGATTCCGCCCGCCTGGCTCTTCAGGCCCTTGGCGCCGAAGGAAACGGATATTCGGCGGTAATGACAATTGCCACCGACTCGTCAGCCTCTGTTGTCGATCGGCTGATGGCCATCGGCTTAATCGGCGATTTTAATCTTCAAACCACCTGGGATGCCTTGTTCCGAGTCAGTGATGTTTTTGCCCGCACCGATGTGCGGGGCAAAATCGTCTCCTTCATGAAGAATGAAACGATTCGGGGTTTTGGCGCTGGCTTAGGGGTGGGGCTTCCGGTGGGGGCCCTTTTTGGGGCTTCCACCATTATTGCTTTCAAGATTTTTGAAACGGTTGTCGGTATTGAAGTGCCCGACAGCCTGGAAGAAGGAGCAGCCGTCGCCAGCGGAATTCCCGCCAATGTGGCAACCGATGCAATTGTTGCATCCGCCTCGCGGATGACAAAGAGGGCGATTCCCTCGTCTGCTTTCAGTGTTGCCAATTCAGTGAAGTGGGGGGTGAATGGTTTGGCTCCGGCAATAGCGGCTTATCAATTAACGAAGGACGGCTTGGAGGGAGTGGGGGTTGATACAGAGGCCCATCCTGTGGCGACAGCCGCGGCCGGCATAGGAACCGGAGTTGTAGCCACACATGGTTGGACCGCCTTGTTGGCAGCGGCCCCCGCAGAATCAGGAGTAGCGGCATTTGCCGGTGGTCCAGGAACAGCCGTGGCGGCTGTTTCTTTGGCTGTGTTGCCCGATTTGATGGCCGAAGGGTATGCCCGCCAATATCGCAATAAATCGGTGGTGATGGGGAATGTGGGAATCGCGGGACAGCTTTTAGGTCGATCGTTGGGCAGGGGGCCGCTTGATTATGACCAATTGCGCGATTTGGCCATCGATTGGTTGCAGAAAGAAGGCTATTTTACCCAAAGATTCGGGATGACCGGAGGGCAATTTGAGTTGGAGCTGATGGGCTATCTCGGGTGCTATGCCGAATGCGTGAGTACCTACAACAAAGCGCACAAATTCCTGCGACAGGGGCAAATCACAGAGGCCGATTTGGACCTTTGGTTTGAGCAAAAATTGATCCCTTATATGCAAGAAGTCTGCAGAGGGGATCCCTTCAAAACGGATTTTGTTTTTGGGCTGTTTTCCCTCACCCTTTCATCCCGCCTGAGTCCGCAAAACATCATTGCGATCGGTGGATTTGTTGATCCGGAAGGTATGGCGGCTCATCTTCGATCGGCACGGCTGGCGGCAGTCGGGGTTTAGAAGGTTGCCGACAAACTCATCTCGCATGTCGTCCCCGCGAAAGCGGGGATATCCGATGGAAAAATATATCCCGAGTTTGACAGCTGATTAGGGTGAATCGCCCGGAGATGCAGGACTGGCGGGGGGTGAGTTTTGGTTTTTCAAAAACGTGTTAACATAATCTTCACGGGAGTCTTTTTTTTCTTCATTTTTACTGATTTTTTCTTTAACACAATAAGGAATGTTTTTGCGCAAAGCGGTCAATGCCAAAGGGGTTGCCTATCTTCAGATT
>SBBF01000044.1 GCA_005240075.1 Nitrospira sp. | reverse complement strand
GGCTTCTTCTTCGCCTCAGCTGATGGCCATTTTGCAGAGTCGAACGCTGGCAGAGAGGGTGATCGAAAAATATGGCTTGCTGGCTCATCTGTATCCCCAACTCTGGGATGAAAAAAATAAAAAATGGATGACGGATAATCTGGCACAAACACCCAAGATGGAGGATATTGTGGATGGTCTTAAGGCGCGGCTGAAATTCAAGGATGACAAAAAGAATCAGCTGATCAAGGTTTATGCTTACATGTTGAATCCCAAAATCTCTGCCGATCTGGTGAATGCCTATATTCACGAGCTGTCTCTTTATATCAACGAAAATGCCTTTACTTCTTCAAAGAGAAATCGCATTTTTGTTGAAGAGCAGTTGGAAAGAAACAAGGCCGATCTGCTGGAGGCGGGCAAGGAGCTCTCCAATTTTTACGTAACCAACAAGGTTTCGAACGTGATCCCGAAAATGGACGTGGACGTGCGAGTGGGCAAAAATGAGAAGAGGGAAATGCCGACGGCTGATCTGAAGATTTTAAAAACCAATGGACTTCAGTCGAAGTTCGATCAGGTTTCCGAGAAACTAAAAGGGGGGCAAGTTGTAAAGGATGTCCCCCAGCGGGTTTATCTGCAGTATCTGACCCTGAGAGTTCAGCTGTTGGAGCAGATCAATACTTTTTTAAGCCAGCAGTATGAGATGACCAAGATTGAGGAGTCCAAAGAGGACTTGAAATTTGAGGTGATCGATTGGGCCCGTGTCCCCGAAAGAAAATTCAGGCCTGAAAGGCTGAAAATTGTGATGGCTACCTTTCTGATGTCTTTCTTTTTAGCGGGGTTCTATGTCTTCTTCAGAGAATATTGGGAAAGGGCGGGACAGGAAAAGAGGAGAGATGCATAAACCATCAAAATTTCTTTTATTGTTTTCATTTTATCTTTCTGCTTTCTTTGCTTTTCAGCCGGTTCTAGGAGCGCAGGCCACCTATGGCCAGGCGCTGGGAGAGAGGATCAGCTCCGAAGAGCTTAAAAAAAGGGACATCAAAAACTTTGGTTCTTCATCAGATCGTTCCAGGCAACTCGGAGGGGAGCCTTTGGATATTAGCCCTATTCCTCCGTCGGGTCCCGGGGCATCAACGGCTCTTTACTATACGGTTCATGTGCTGGGGGAAGTTTACAGGCCGGGGAGTTACCGGGTTCTGCCGTCGGACAGAGTTGTTGATGCTCTTCAATATGCGGGGGGCATTCTGCTGAATGGTTCTGAGAGGATGATTCAACTCCGGAGGGAAGGGGGCACCCGGTATTGTGACATGATGCGATATAAATTGGAGGGGAATTTGGAGCAAAATCCATATATCATGGAAAATGACGTGATCTTTGTTCCGGTGAGAAAGGGGCAATTTCAGATTGAAGGGCCGGTCAATCGTCCGGGAACTTACGAGTGGACAAAAAACATATCGTTGTCTGAAGTCGTCCGATTAGCGGGCGGTTTTTCTGTCGGGGTATCGGTTAAACAGCCGATTCGTATTATCCGCTATGGTCCGGATGAAAAAAAAGAGGTGATCGAAACAAATGCATCCCCGGAGGAATTAAAGAGGACAACCATTGTGCAGGGGGATGTGATTGTCATTCCTCATGTTCTTATTTCAGAAAAACAATTTGATTATGAATTGGAAAGAATTCCGGGAGACAATCTTTTTTATCCGACTGTCAATGACAGTGTGTATGTTGTGGGGCATGTGGATCAGCCGGGAGCTTATCCGTTCAAACACCATTATTCTTTCAGGGAATACATGAACCTGGCCGGTCCCTTGAAAGATGCCCGTACGAAAGGTATAAAAATCCTGCGGGCTGACGGCAAGAAGATGAAAGCAACTGCCAAATTGGAAATCAATCCAGGGGACACCATTATTGTCCCCGCCAAGGCGGTGACCACCACCAACATTGTTTATTGGTTCAGTACTTTGACGAACATGGCCTTGACGACTTTTGTGTTTATTGACCGTTTTGCCGACTGAAGATCCCGGGGCTGAAGATCAGACAAGCTGCTCCATCTCCATCATTGTTTACGCCACCTTCAATCGTTCCACTTCATTCCAGTGCAGGGTGGCTTTCATCTGGTAGTTGACTAGTTTCAGGAGAACTTGAACCCGTCCCAAATGATCTGCCGGTTTTTGGAGGATTCCAATCAGATCTTTTAAAATACCTTTAATTACAATAACTTTATCTCCATTTATTAAAGTTTTTTGTGGAGTAATGATCCCCTCGGGGTTCATGTGAGTTCGAATAGTTCCAACAAATTCATCCGGCAGAGGAACAGGGCGGTTTTCGGCGCAGATGATCTTGTTCACCCCCCGGGTGTATTTGATCAGATGAAAATGGTTTTTTTCCTCAAGATTGGTATGGATAAAAACATACGAAGGAAAAAGGGGGGCGACCCGAAAAGAGGGGGTTCCTTTGCGATAGATCCGCTCATGAATCAGCGGGAGAAAACTCTCAAATCCCCCCTGCTTTAACAACTGGGTGACATCCTTTTCCCTCTGGGGTTTTGTCTGGATGACATACCAGGATTGCCTCATCGGTTTGGCTCTATCGGGAATCAAACAAAAATTCAACCCTGAAATTAAAGAAACAACTTTACTTGAAGAGGCAAGTTATTTTATGAAGGCCCAGCGAACAATCTGGCTTTGCCCGTTGTGAGCGCAGGGGGTTTATCCAGCACTCAAAAGCCTTTGAGTGCTGGATGAAGGGCCATCTGAGGCCCGAAATACAAGAGTGCGAGTAGCAACAAACGGGTCGAAGGGGCCCCAAATACAAATGTATGATTCCATCCGGAAATTTCACGAACAATTTCTTCAAAGTCTCGATATTCTGGCCAAAGCTGATTTCAAAAAAATAGAAGGGCGCTCTTTTCGCAACATTTATCTGGCCGGAATGGGGGGATCGAGTCTGGCTGGCGACTTGATCAATGATCTTCTTCAGGGGACTTTTGAGCTCAAACTGGTTCGCGACTACCGTCTTCCCCGGACGGCCGGACCGAAGGATTTGGTGATTTGCGCCTCTTATTCAGGCAACACGGAAGAAACACTTGCCACTTTTAAAAATGCCCTCTCCAAGGGATGCGGGCTGGTTGTTTTGGCCCATGGAGGACAGATCAGGGAATTGGCCCTCCAGCACCAGGTTCCTTTTGTTATTATTCCCGAAGCGATCCAGCCCCGTCAGGCGATCGGGAATTTTTTTGCTACTATTTTGGGGTTGTTGGAACAGATCGGGGAGATTTCCGGACAGAGGCAATCACTGGTTTCGTTAACCCAATTTCTAGAATCCAAACAGGAAAGCTCTGACGAAAAAGGGAGGGTTTTAGCCAAACAACTCTCCGGTCATCTGCCAATTATTTATGGACCGTCTGAACTTTATGGCGCTTGCAGAGTCTGGAAAATCAAGATGAACGAAAATGCCAAACGACCTTCTTTTTTTAATGTTTTTCCGGAACTAAACCACAACGAAATGGTCGGGTGGACTCCGGGCGAGACGCCCCCGTTTGATTTCAAACCGGCGATTATTTATCTGTTGAGTGAAGGGATGCACCCTCGCGTTAAAAAACGGATGGAAGTGATGGAGAGTTTGTTAAAATCCCGGATTCCCTTTCACCATGTGAATCTGGGAGGGGAAGATCTTCTGGAAGACATGTTTGAAGCGATCCTTGTTGCCGACTATACCACTTATTACCTCGCCACCGATGCCGGTATTGATCCAGTTCCTGTGGAGATGGTGGAAGAGTTCAAGAAGAAATTATAATCACCAATACCTCTCCACATGAATCTGGCCGGGATCGGTTTTTTTGTTTTCTTTAAATCCTTCCTGGGCCAGCAATTCAATCATCGATTCAATCATGGCGGGAGAACCGCAGAGGAAGAGATGGGTGTTTTGAGCGTTGGGTTTGAATCCCCATTTTTTTTCAAGAACTCCCGACTCCCAAAGGGTTTGAACATGTCCGGTCATTCCTTTCCAGGGGATTTTTTCAGACTGTGGTCTGCTGAGGATGGGATGATACGAAAAGTTGGGGCAGATGGCTTCCATCGTCGTCATTTCAGATCGGTAGCCAAGGTCCATTGATTCGCGCACCCCATGAAACAGGGCAAATCGGCGCGAACCCGGTTTGAGACAAGTCTGCAACATACTCATAAAAGGGGCAATGCCGGTTCCGGTGGCAATCAGAACCACGTTTGCCGATTCCGGAGTCCCCTCCATGGTGAAATTTCCGGAAATCTTGGGGGAGAGATAAAGCCGGTCTCCCGGTTTCAGGAGAAACAGGCGGGGGGTTAATTCTCCATTTTTGACCAGCGTAATGTAAAACTCGAAATAGTCTTTGATGAGGGGGGACGAAGCAATTGAATAAGCCCGTTGAATAAATTTATCGGGCGTTGGTCCCGGTAGCCCTAATACAGCAAACTGTCCCGGCTGGAAGGGGGAAAGGTTTTCATGAATGGGAGACACACGTAAAACAAAAAGTTCCTCGCTCACATCACTCCGCTGGATAACGACAGCATTGAGTTCTGGTTTTGCCAAGATGGTTTTCCTTTCTTCGAGAGTCCGTTTACCATTATAATTGACAGTCTCCATGATATAAATCAT
>SBBF01000093.1 GCA_005240075.1 Nitrospira sp. | reverse complement strand
CCCGCCCCGATGGGGCGGATGACAACGGCTTGTGCCTGTTCCGTGGGTTGACACCCACGGCTACATTCCTTGAACCCCCTTCGGGGGTTAATTCTCTTGATAAGGTGAAACTGAGGCATTACTTAAATAGTGTTAAAACGCTTGCATAGAGACGGGACTCATTTTAAAAATAACGTCTTTTTGGCAGGGTAGCTCAGTGGTAGAGCAGGGGACTCATAAGCCCTTGGTCGAGAGTTCGACTCTCTCCCCTGCCACCATTTATTTCACATCAATGACAATCAACAGACTATCCTGCTTTTTAAGAGTGTCTACGTATCCTTTATCCCGCAAAAGAAGGATCGCCAGAATTTCCAGATCGCCATTTCCATCCCAGTCGACCAGATCAAAATCGCTGAGCGCCCCGTCAAAACGGGGAGAATTCCAATCCTCCTGAAAACCATACCCGGTCCAGGTCAGCCGCACAATCTGACTATTCTTAATAGATGGAACAGCTCCCATGACATTTTTCAAATACCCTTCGTTTTTGATCAAATAAAGATGGTGGGAATTCAAAGCAACTCGTGGAAGAGAAGGAATGACACATTCCGGCGGGGTTGGAATAGCCTCCTTTTTATCGGGATCAAAACAATGTTCAGGCATGGATACAGGAGGGGGAGGAACGATCGGCCCCTGAAAAATTTGCGATCCGGTCAAAAAAGTAAGGGGGACAAAAAAACGCTTGTCCTGCACCTGATTCAACGCATTTTTTACAGGCCGGTTGAGATAGAGAACCGATCCTCCATACTCCCCTCCACTGGTCCATTGCCGTTTGTATTTCCCCGCTGTTTCCTGAAAATAAACAACTCTGCCCGATGGGGAAAGATGAATAAAACCCCGCTGGTCCGGAGCCATTTCAACCCCCTGCAGGGAATAGAGCGATAACGATTCCCCCGACAAACCGGAAGGAAGAATGATCTCTCCCCCTTTTTCCAACAATTTTCCATTCCATTTCATCCTGATTAAAGGCCCCGTAAAATCATCCTCTCCCAATCTTTTTTGAGCCACAATCTCTTCTTCATTATTTAATGTAATAATTGATAAGTAATAGTTTAAGTTATTAATAATTATAATTTTATTATTTTCGTATTTGGCAATGAAAGAATGGATATTTTCTCCATACAAGCCGCTCACCAAAATTTCGTCGATCCCATCCCCTTCCAAGTCAAACAAATTCAGTTTAATCCATTCATCACGTACCCCCCCTTTAAATGACGCTTTTTCAACCAATCGATCCCCTTCGACTTGAAACAGAATCAGACGTTTGGGGGTTAAACCGACCAAAAAAATTTCCCGATTTTCGCCAAAAAATCCCGCTTTTATTCCAACCAGGTTTTCTTTAATTCGATCGGACGACCAGAGAGAGGCGGGATAATAGGCCTGAACAGGGAAGGAAAAAGACATAAAGATGAGGAAAAATCGAAACATGAAGATCCCCTCTTATCATTTACTAAAGAAGGGGTCAAAAAATAAACCTGTCAGGTGATATAACGATCGGAATGTCAATTTTCATCTTCCCACTTTTCGTCCCGCAGTTTCCGATGATATTTGATGGCAAACCGGTGGGCTTCGTCGCGCAACCGTTGCAGTAACATCAATTCAGGGGATCCTTTTTTGAGAATCAATGGATTTTTTCGATGGGGAAGATAGATTTCCTCCTCTTTTTTTCCTTCCCAGACCCCTTTGGCCCTTGCTCCCGCCCCCTTTCCCTTGGCTATGGCGATAACGGGAATGTGGGAAAAACCCATTTCGCCTAAAACTTGGAGAACAACGTTTAACTGCCCTTGACCGCCGTCGATGACAATTAAATCAGGTAAGGGCACGGTATGCCGTGCCCCTACAATGTTACCAAATCTCCTCCCCAAAATTTCTTTCATCATTGCATAATCATTTGGTTGCCCTTCAATCCGTATTTTGTATTGCCGGTATTCATTTTTATCCGGCTCCCCATCCATAAAAACAACGCGTGAGCCGGTAGATTTTTGTCCAGAAATATGTGAGATGTCATAACACTCCATTCGGTGGATCGGCTGGGAGAGGTCAAGTTTTTCCTGAAGCCCTTTAAGGGTATCCACCATTCCCCCCTCCCTATCAATCAGACGGGCAAACTGTGACTGGGCATTTTTTAAGGCCAGTTCGATTAATTCCTTTCTTTCCCCTTTTTGAGGCGTCCGGATAAACACCTTCTTTCCCCTCTTTTCGGTTAAAAGATCACTCAAAAGATCGGAAGAATCGATGGCAGTTGAAACGAGAATTTCATCAGGAATAAAAACATCGAGCGAGTAATATTGACTGACAAAACTTTTCAACACATTACCAGTCGTATCAGCAAGCGTTACTGGATAATAACGGGAATCAACCAACGATCCATCGCGAATACTGAGGAGAGCGATCACCCCCCGATTCCCCTCTTCGTAGAGAGAAATTAAATCCTGATGAATCCCTCCATGCCTAACGACCTTTTGATCTTCCAGCGTCGTTTGAACAGCCTCCAAAAGATCGCGCCAATGCGCCGCCTCTTCAAATTTTTCTTCTTGGGCTGATTGATTTATTTTTTCCCGAATCTGATTGAGGAGCAGATCATTCTTTCCCACCAAGAAAAGCCGGACCTGCTCCACCTGAGCCCGATAATTTGAGGAAGAAACATAGCCGACACAGGGAGCGGTACAGCGGTGAATCTGATATTCCAGACAGGGGCGGGACCGGTTGGAGATTTCCCGATCTGAACAGGTTCTCAGCCTGAAATGCCGGTAAATAAAATCAGCCGTTTCCCGACAGGAGGCGGCGGAAGAATAAGGACCAAAATAAAGAGCCCCGTCTTTTTTGATTCGACGGGTAACCGTCAGACTGGGATAGGGATGTTTGATGGAAAGTTTGAGGCTGACATAACTTTTGTCATCCTTTAAAAAAATATTGTAGCGTGGTTTGTGTTTTTTGATCAAACTGTTTTCTAAAAGAAGCGCCTCCTTTTCGTTGGTGGTGACCAGAAAATCAATATCCCTGACCTTTCGCAAAAGGAAATCAATTTGATACCGGGAGTCTCTTTCTTTTCGAAAATAACTTCTGACTCTTTGCCTTAAATTGGCCCCCTTGCCCACATAAATAATCTTACCCCCTTCCCCCTTCATCAGATAGACCCCCGGTTCTTGGGGGAACTGCGCGACTTTCTCAGCCAGATCACTCATTCCTTTACTCCGAAAGTCAGTTGCATTTGTCGTAATTCACGAATCCGGTCTCGTAATTGGGCCGCTTCCTCAAATTTCATGCCCTCAGCATTTTTCTTCATCTGACGGGTCAAATCCAAAATGACTTTGTCAATTTCATCAGGAGGAATATCGGGAAATTTCTTTTCATCAAGCGGGACAGTCAGATAATCAGCCTCCGAGGTCCGATAGAGGGAATCCCGGATTTCTTTCGTGATGGTTTGAGGAGTAATATGGTGAAGCCGGTTGTATTCCTGTTGAATCGAGCGGCGGCGATGGGTCTCTTGAATCGCATTATCCAGAGATTGTGTCAGGGTATCGGCATAACAAACTACCCTCCCCTCCAGATGGCGAGAGGCTCTTCCAAAAGTCTGGATGAGCGCCCTTTCCGATCTTAAGAATCCTTCTTTGTCCGCATCGAGAATGGCGACTAAAGCCACTTCCGGAATATCGAGCCCTTCGCGCAAAAGATTAATGCCGATCAACACATCAAATTTTCCCCGTCTTAAATCACGGATGATCTCAATCCGCTCCAGCGTCTCCACATCGGAATGGAGATATTTAACCCTCAATCCCCTTTCGGAATAATATTGAGTCAGATTTTCAGCCATTCGTTTGGTTAACGTTGTCACCAAAACCCGGTTTCCCTTCTCCACAACCTGGCCGATTTCAGATTGAAGATCATCCACCTGATTTTCAACAGGGCGAACTACGATGTCCGGATCAATCAAACCGGTAGGACGCACCACCTGCTGGACAATAGATCCCCGGCTTTTCTCCAATTCATAAGGGCCTGGCGTTGCTGAAACGTAAATCGTCTGATTAACCATTTGTTCAAATTCATCGAATTGAAGAGGACGATTGTCCATTGCTGATGGGAGTCTGAAACCATACTCGACCAACGTTCCTTTCCGCGACCGATCCCCCTCAAACATCCCCCCCAACTGGGGAACGGTCACATGAGATTCGTCGATAAAAAGCAAAAAATCTTTCGGAAAATACTCCAGGAGCGTGGGAGGAGGAACTCCAGGAGCTCTCCCTGTCAGGTGGCGGGAGTAATTTTCAATCCCCTTGCAAAAGCCGATCTCTTCGATCATTTCTAGATCATACCGGGTTCTCTGTTCAATTCGTTGCGCTTCAATTAGTTTATTATGATTTTTAAAATGAGTGATTCGTTCAACTAATTCCTCTTGAATAGCTTTAATGGCACTTTGAAGCTTTTCCTCTGGCGTGACGTAATGCGAACCGGGGTAGATGGCCAATCGATCGACCGATTCGATCTTTTTCCCTTTCAACGGATCGACGATTGAAATCTGATCAATCTCCTCTCCGAAAAACTCCAGACGTACCGCCCGATCCTCCTCGTAGGCGGGAAAGATTTCAACAACATCCCCTCTCACCCGAAAAACCCCCCGATGAAAATCGAGGTCGTTTCTCTCGTACTGAATCTCAACTAACTTGTTTAAAATAGTCGTCCGATCAACTGACATTCCTTTTTTAATGTCGATCAACATGCCATGATAGGCTTCTGGCGAACCCAAGCCGTAAATGCATGAAACGCTGGCGACAATAATCACATCACGCCGTTCCAGCAGAGAACGGGTCGCCGAATGCCGCATCTTGTCAATGTCTTCATTAATAGCGGAATCTTTTTCAATATAGGTATCAGTTCGGGGAACGTAGGCTTCCGGCTGATAATAGTCGTAGTAGCTTACAAAATACTCGACCGCGTTATCCGGAAAAAGAACCTTGAATTCGGAATAAAGCTGGGCCGCCAGCGTTTTGTTGGGAGCGATGATGAGAGAGGGCCACCCAACTGCGGCAATCACGTTCGCCATCGTGAAAGTTTTTCCAGAACCGGTTACTCCCAAAAGTGTTTGATGCTTTTTCCCCTTGCCGAGACCATCAACCAGCTTTTTAATGGCTTCCGGCTGATCGCCGCACGGTTTAAAGTCCGACTGAAGCTTAAAAATCGCCATGCGTTACCCATAGCACGATGCGGACGGAAAACTCAATTCACTTGAACCACTTCTTTCAAAAAAAACTTGCGCCCCTTTTTGACTCACGATAATAACTCGACCGTTATGTCTCACACAACCGGCTCCATCACTCATATATGGGAGAGGCTCCATGCCAAATGGATGGTTTGTGGAGGAGTCGCCGGCTTTCTGGCTGGGCTTCTATCAATTATTGTTTCTTCATGGCTGTCATTCATCAAGCTGGGCGACGTTACTCAACCTTTTAAACTGATTGGAGCAGCTTTCTTTGGTTATGAGGCGACAGCCTATGGCCCCCTCGGTTCTGCCGGTCTCGCCGGAATGACCATCCACTTTGCGCTCTCCATTTTATACGGGGTTATTTTTGCCCAGCTGGTCTGCGAAAAAAGCAGACTGTTCTCCCTGGTCATTCTCGGATTTGTCACGAGCCTCATCATCTGGGTCTTTAGCGCCATGCTCTTTCTCCCCAGCTTCAATGTGACTCTAGCCCTTTTCCTGAACAAATGGCTGGGGTTGTTTCTTCACATCCTTTTTGGAATTTCGTTCGGATTTTTTCTTCACCTGGCACGAAAAAAAATCATTTCATGATTGCAGGGCTCTCTTGGAATTGATAACAAAGTGTGGCATGCTACATGAAAGAGAGGAAATAATTTATGGATGCTGAAATCAAAATTATGGCGGAGCCCCAAATGAACCCCGAAGTCTGCCAGTTTACAGTCGATCGCCCTTTAATTAACAACGGCCCCTCAATCCGGTTTGAGAGTGTCAACCAAGCCGAGGATTCTCCGTTGGCAAAAGCTCTTTTTGGGATTGGTAATGTCTCCCAGGTTTTTGTCAGCGGATCGATGGTCACGATCACCCAATCGGTTCCCGAAGACTGGCGGATTATGGGAAAAAAAGTGGGGCAGACAATCCGCCAGGTCATTCAGAGCGGCTCCCCCCTGATTTCTGACGAAGCAATGAAAAAAATCCCTCCATCGGAGAAAATAAAGACAAAAGTGGAGGAAATTTTAAACTCCATGATCAATCCGGCCATTGCCGCCCATGGCGGACAAATTGAATTGATCGACGTGAAACATAACGACATTTTCATCCGAATGAGCGGTGGCTGTCAGGGATGCGCTTCTTCCAAGGCAACTCTCAAACAGGGGGTAGAACGAACTTTAAGACAGGAAATCCCCGATCTGGGGGGGATTTATGATGTGACCGATCATGCCGGGGGAGAAAATCCTTATTATCGTTAAGAAACCCCTCAATCCATTCCCTCACCTCCTTGTTTAAACTCCTTAAATCAAGCCCCTGATGAAAGGGAAGGTAGTTTTCAAGTTTTGCTTTCCCTTTTTTAAGGCAGGTGATGGCCGGTTTAAATCTTCCTTTTTGAACATGATGAAAACCACCAGCCACCTGAATGAGCCCCTGAAGAAAAAGACGATCGTCCCCTCTCTCCTTAAGCCAGAGATGTTCCCAGGCTTCGTGGGCTTCATAAAACAATTGCCGGTTAAAACAGTCGATCCCCTTTTGTAGTTGTTGATTCTTCATTCGCAAAATGATTTATACAAAAAACATGACTTCAGCCAGTTCAAAAACAGAAGAGATCCAGGAAATTCTTAAAGAACGGATCCTCGTCCTGGATGGGGCGATGGGAACCATGTTGCAGAAAAAAAACCTCTCCCCCGCCGATTTTGGGGGAGAGCCTCTGGAAGGGTGTAACGAAAATCTGACGATAACCCGTCCCGATGTGATTGAAGAAATTCACCGCGCCTACCTGGAAGCCGGAGCCGATATTATTGAAACCAACACGTTTGGAGGAACGCCGCTCGTTTTGAATGAGTATGGATTGGGAGATCAATGCCTTCTCATCAATCAAACGGCGGCTCTGATTGCCAAAAAAGCCGCTCAAGAATTTTCCACACTCAAAAAACCCCGATGGGTGGCCGGTTCCATGGGACCGACCACCAAAGCAATCAGCGTTACCGGAGGAGTCATTTTTTCTGAATTAATTAGTTATTTTGAACTACAAGCTCAAGGATTGCTGGAAGGGGGAGTCGATCTTCTTCTCGTTGAAACCTGTCAGGACACTCGGAACATCAAAGCGGCGCTGATCGGTATTGAGCAGGTCTTTAAAAAATTCGGCAAAAAAATTCCCCTGATTGTTTCAGGAACCATTGAACCGATGGGAACCATGCTCGCAGGACAGACCGCGGATGCCCTGGTGGTATCGCTCTCCCATTTCGATCTTTTGGCGATGGGACTGAATTGCGCCACCGGACCCGAATTCATGACAGACCACATCCGAACCATTCATGAGCTAACAAATACCCATGTTTCCTGTTATCCCAATGCCGGTCTCCCCAACGAAGAAGGAAAATATTTGGAGACACCGGAGTCTTTGGCCCGACAATTGGAAAGATTTGCCGATAAGGGGTGGCTTAATTTTGTGGGAGGATGCTGCGGGACGACACCGGATCATATTCGCGCCATAGCTCAAATGGTTGAAGGAAAAAGCCCCAGGGTTTCCCTGCAGGGGATGAAAAACCGGGTTTTTTATTCGGGAATTGAGACTCTGGAATCGACGGAAGAAAATCGTCCTCTTTTGGTGGGGGAGCGAACCAATGTGATTGGTTCCCGCCTCTTCAAGGATTTGGTGAACCAGGAAAAATGGGATGAAGCCACCGATATTGCCCGAAGGCAGGTAAAGAATGGAGCGCATGTGGTCGATGTCTGTCTTCAATCGACCGATCGGGATGAACTGCCTGATATCGATCCCTTCTATGAAAAATTAATCCGGAAGATCAGAGTTCCTTTGATGATTGACACAACGAATCCGGCAGCTGTTGAAAAGGCGCTCGCCTACTGTCAGGGAAAATCAATCATCAATTCGATCAATCTGGAAGATGGCGAAGAAAAATTTGGGCACATTGTGCCTTTATTAAAAAAATACGGCGGTGCTGTTGTGGTAGGATGTATCGATGAAGATCCGGTTCAGGCACAAGCTTTTACACGGGAAAGAAAACTGGCAATAGCCGAACGTTCCCATGAATTGCTGACCAAAAAATATGGCCTTCCAGAAACCGATATTGTTTTCGACCCCCTTGTTTTTCCCTGCGCGACAGGAGATGAAAACTACATCGGTGGCGCCGTCGAAACAATTGAGGGGGTCCGACTCATCAAAAAACGGTTCCCTCACTGCAGAACGATTTTGGGAATCTCCAACATCTCTTTTGGCCTACCTCCCCTCGCACGCGAAGTGGTCAATTCGGTTTTTCTCTACCACTGCACCAAAGCAGGCCTTGATTTGGCGATTGTGAATGCCGAAAAATTGGAGAGGTTTGCCAGCATTCCCGACAACGAAAAGAAATTGGCGGAAGATCTGCTTTTGCGCCAAAACAAATCAAACGTCCAATCGTATATCGCCGCGATAACCGATTTCTACCGGGGAGCTGTCAAAAAAGAAAAAAAATCGACCACCCGGTTGTCGTTGGATGAACGGCTCGCCCAATACATTATTCAGGGAACCAAAGACGGCCTCATTCCCGACCTGGATCTCAAACTGAAAGAAGGGGTCAAGCCCCTTGAAATCATTAATGGACCGCTCATGGCAGGAATGAGCGAGGTGGGGCGGCTTTTTAACAACAATGAACTGATCGTTGCCGAAGTGCTTCAGTCGGCAGAGGCAATGAAAGCGGCTGTCGGCTACTTGGAACAGTTTATGGAAAAGACAGACGTCGCCTCCAAGGGCAAAATTATCCTGGCAACAGTCAAGGGGGATGTTCATGATATCGGAAAAAACCTGGTCGAAATTATCCTCAAAAACAATGGCTACGACGTCATCAATCTTGGCATCAAAGTCCCTCCAGAGGAATTGATCAAAGCGTATCAGAAATACAAACCGGATATGATTGGTTTGTCTGGATTGCTCGTTAAATCAGCTCAACAGATGGCAGTGACGGCCGGCGACCTTAAAATGGCAGGGATCCAAATCCCTCTGTTGGTCGGGGGGGCTGCCCTGTCGGATAAATTCACCCGAACTAAAATCGCTCCCAGTTATACGCAACTGGTCTGTTATTCCAAAGATGCGATGACCGGTTTGGCTCTCGCCAACCGAATCATGGATCCAAAAAATCTGGAAACATTAAAATCAGAATTTGCCCCCCCGGAAGACCGTAGGGGGGTCATTCATGACGCCCGTCCAATTCAGGAATCAACCAAACGAAGTTCTCTTGTCCGCATTGATATTCCCATCCCCTTAGCCCCTTACCTCGACCGCAAAGTCCGCGATGTCCCCCAGTTGAAAGAAATCTGGAGCTACATCAACCCGCAAATGCTCTATGTGCGTCACCTTGGTTTCAAGGGAAATTTTGAGAAAAAAATGGAAGAACGGGACGCCAAAGCGCTTGAACTTTTTAATCAAGTTGAAGAAGTCAAAAAAGAAGCCTTGCAATTCATGAAAGTAAAAGCGGTCTGGCAATTTTTTGAGGCCGAAAGCAAAGGAAACAGCATTCATGTTGCCAATCATATTTTTCATTTCAACAGACAGAAAAAAGAAAATGGGCTTTGTCTGGCTGATTATGTTCTGCCTCCCCAAAAAGGACAACGGGACTTTATCGCTCTTTTTGCCGTCAGCGCCGGTTTTGGCATCCGGGAAAGAGCGGAAGAATTAAAAAACAGAGGGGACTATTTCAAGTCGCATTGTCTGAATGTTCTCGCCCTGGAAACAGCCGAAGCCTGCGCCGAATGGCTCCACCGCCGGATCCGCGAAGACTGGGGTTTTCCCGATTCGTCCGACACGACCATGAAAGACCGTTTTCAAGCCAAATACCGCGGCAAACGTTACAGTTTTGGTTACCCCGCCTGCCCCAACCTGGAAGATCAGGCGGGCATCTGGCAGTTAATACATCCCGAAGAAATCGGCATTGAATTAACCGAAGGATTCATGATGGACCCGGATGCCTCGGTCTCAGCTATCGTTTTCCATCACCCGGATTGCATTTATTTTGGGGTGGGGCAAGAAGATTTGTAAGGGCCCCTCTCAAATCAGGAAATTTAAAAGAATAGTCCGTTGCGATCAATCGGGCCGGTTCAGCCCGTTGACTGGAAAGAATCAATTCGTCCGCCATTTGCCCCATAATCATTTTCAGCGTCCAAGCGGGGACTTTTAAAAAAACAGGACGATGTAATACTGTTCCCAATGTTTTAGCAAATTCTCTCTGAGTAACAGTCTGTGGTGCTACCACGTTTAATGGTCCCCGAAGAATCGCTTCATGCGTCATGGCATGATAAACAGCCTCGCAAAGATCATTGATATGAATCCAACTAACATACTGCCGTCCCGAACCAAGAACAGCCCCTCCCCCCATTTTAAAAATTGGAAGCATTTTTGCCAAAACTCCCCCTTCTCTTGCCAACACCATGCCAAACCTGAGAGTAACTACCCGAAGACGAATTGCCACGAGAGGCTTAAAAACCGACTCCCACGCGACCGCCAGTTCAGAAAGAAATCCTTTTCCCGGTTCACTTTCTTCATGGAGAATTTCACCCCCCCGATTACCGTAATAACCGGTTGCCGAAGCGGAAAGAACAGCTTTCGGGGGGGACTTTAAGTGTTGGATCGCTTCAACGAGAAGGGAAGCTGACTGAATCCGGCTTTCAAAAATTTTTTTCTTTTTTTCTTCGGTCCAGCGACTGTCAGCCACATTTTCACCGCTTAAATTGATAAAATAATCGGTCCCTTCCAATCGAGTAGCCTCAATTTCCCTTAATCGAGGATTCCAAAAAATTTCAGAACTATTTTTAGGGACCCGCCGAACCAGACTTAAAACCTTGAATCCCTTCCCTTTCAGAAAAGGAACCAGTGAAGAACCAACCAACCCACTTGCTCCGCTGATGACGACTTTCATGACGCGTTCTTTTTATCTAAATGGGTTTCTAAGAATAATATCCTCTCCCCTTTCTGGACCGAGTGAGAGGAGAATAACAGGCACTTCAAGATAATCTTCAATTCTTTTAATATAACTCTTTAAATTATTAGGTAATTTAGAATATGTTTTGATACCTCTTAAATCATCACTCCATCCTTTCACTTTGCGATAGAGGGGTTTGATCCGATTCAAAAGGTCAATTTCGGCCGGTAGTTCATTAATTCTTTGATTACCGAGCTGGTAGGCGTAAGCCATGTTGATGGTTTTGAATCCGCTCAAAACATCCAATTTGGTCAAAACCAGTCCGGTCAACCCATTCACCCTTACCGCATGTTTCAACACCACCAAATCGAGCCAACCGCAACGCCGCGGCCTTCCGGTTGTTGTTCCATATTCCCCCCCTTTCTTTCGCAACAGTTCCCCTGTCTCATCATTTAATTCTGTGGGAAAAGGACCGGAACCGACACGCGTGGTATAGGCTTTGGAAATGCCAATGACTTCATCAATAAAAGTTGGCCCTATTCCGCTTCCTGTACAAGCCCCTCCCGCCACCGTATTTGAGGAAGTCACAAATGGGTAAGTCCCATGATCGACATCCAGGCTGGTCCCTTGCGCCCCTTCAAACAGGATGTTTTTATTTTTGGACATCAACCGATTAACCAGAAGAGACGTGTTCGTGATATATTTTTTGAGCTTTCCATACATCGCTACATAGTCATTGAAAATGTGATCAATATCAAAAGGCTCTGTGTCGAACATTTTGACAAACCGTTCATTACGCCGAGAAAGAACAGATTCTAACTTGGATCGAAAAGTCGATTCATTTTCCAGGTCAGCAAAGCGAATCCCTTTGCGCGCCATTTTATCTTCATAGGCTGGTCCAATGCCGCGGCCGGTGGTCCCAATCTTGTCCTTGGCCAATCTTTCTTCGCGAAGTTGATCGAGCCGGCGATGATAAGGCATAATCAGGTGGGCTGATTCGCTGACGGAGAGTTGGGAGTCCTTTTTCAAAAATCCTCTTTTTTTAAGATCGGAAATTTCCTCCAAAAGAACCTGCGGGTCAACAACAACCCCGTTTCCGATGATGCAAAAAACATTTTGATGAAGAATGCCGGAAGGAATGAGATGAAGTATTGTTTTTTCACCGCCCACCATCAGCGTGTGCCCCGCGTTGTTTCCCCCCTGAAAGCGGACTACCGCATGGGCCCGCTCGGTGAAGAGGTCAACGATCTTTCCCTTCCCTTCATCCCCCCATTGGGCCCCGACAATCACAACGTTTGGCATGCTCTGGTCTTTAACTTAAAGAGAAAAGATGCACAATATCATTTTGAAAAAGGGTGAATTATGGTAATCTTGAAACACAGGAAATCATGAAAATAAAGAGAAAAAGAATCTGGGTCAACAAGACAACCTCTTTCAAGGAGGCGGAAGAATTTGATATCCAATATTATCTGGCAATGCCGCGGTCTGAGAAAATAGAGACCATCCAATTCTTGAGGGAAAACGTCGGCAAGATCAAAAAAAGGATTAAAAATGCTCATCGAAAAGGATTACTTAGAACTGTTAAGGTTATTCAACAAATACAAGGTTAAGTATTGCATCATCGGGGCCTTTGCCGTCGGTTTTCATTCCATTCCACGATACACAAAAGACATTGATTTACTGGTCGAACCCTCTTCTGAAAATGCGGCAAGGATTCTGGGGGCCTTGAAAGATTTTGGCTTTGGACAACTCGATCTGAGCATGGATGACTTTAATCAATTAAACCGTGTTGTTCAATTGGGCCACGAACCGGTTCGGATTGACATTATTACCTCCATTGGAGGATGCACTTTTGCCCGTGTCTGGAAAAACAGAAAAAAAGGAAAATACGGTGAAGAGAGGGTTTGTTTTATCGGTTTGGATGAATTGATTCGGGCAAAGATGGCCTCAAACCGCGCCATTGACAAGGCCGATTTGGAAAAACTTTTGATTTTCAGGAAGAAAAAAAAGAAGGGATAGCTACAGCTCGACCAAATCAATCGATAAGATGCTGGGCAAACCACGTAATTCTGACAAAACAGTTTCTGTGACATTCCCCTCTACATTGTAAAAAGCCATCGCTTCATGGAGCATGCTGTTCAATCCCAGTTGCAGACGAGAAATGTTGATATTATTTTTAGCCAGTAAAGTACCCACATTGCCCACCACTCCCGGCTTGTCCTCATTATGAATGACCAGAATTTTCCCGTCAGGCACCGCTTCCAGATAGTAGTCGTTAAGCCTCACAATTCGGGGATGGATTTTTCCAAAAATAGTGCCGGCCACGGTTCTCTGAGAATTCTTGAACTTGAGCGTCACAGTAATGAGTGAGGTGTAGTTTTCGTGGTCCATCGTTTTTGATTCCACCACTTTGACTCCCCGTTCTTTCGCCACTAACAGGGCATTGACGGCATTGATTGTCTCCCCTTCCAGAATCGGTTCCAAAACTCCCCGGACGACCGCCACCGTCAAGGGGCCTGTCGGATGCTTGGTGATTTCCCCACTCATCTCAATAATAATTTCAGATGGCGACTCTGTGGCCAATTGCCCCTGCAACTTTCCCATCTTTTCGGAAAGCGACAGATAAGGGCGCAAGATGGTTAAAACATCCCCCGAAACGGATGGAAAATTGACCGCATTTTGAATGGTCCCGGCTGTAAAATAATCGACAATTTGCCGGGCAATATCGAGGGCCACATTTTCCTGGGCTTCTTCGGTAGCCGCTCCTAGGTGCGGCGTACAAATCACCTGATCCATTTTCAAAAGGGGATGATTGGGATCAACCGGCTCTTTTTCAAACACATCAAGCGCGGCCCCCGCTACAATTCCTTTTTCAATCGCCTCCGCCAGATCTTTTTCCTGAACAATTCCTCCACGGGCGCAATTAATCAGATAAACCCCTTTTTTCATTTTGGCAAAAGCCTGGGCATTAATCATGTTGGCTGTCTTGTCAGTCTTCGGCACATGGATGGTAATATAATCCGAAGTCCGATACAGGTCATCCAGCTCCACTTTTTTAACGCCGATTTTGTCGGCCAGTTCGTCGGTCAAAAAGGGATCATAAGTGACCACTTTCATCTTGAGCCCCAAAGCACGGTCGGCCACAATCTTTCCTATATTACCACATCCAATAACCCCCAAAGTTTTTTGGTACAACTCGCTCCCCATGAATTTGTTTTTTTCCCATTTGCCGCTTTTGATGGAAGCGGTCGCCTGTGGAATTTCGCGGGTGAGGGCGCACATCATCGAAATGGCATGCTCGGCTGTGGTTATCGTATTTCCAAAAGGAGTGTTCATAACGATCATCCCCTTTTTGCTGGCGGCTGACACATCCACGTTATCGACCCCGATTCCAGCCCGGCCGATTACTTTAAGTTTTTCAGCCGAAGCCAAAATATCGGCCGTCAATTTGGTTCCGCTTCGGATAATAATTCCGTCAGCCGATTTGATCGCGATTTTAAGCTTGTCCGGTTCTTTATGGATTGTTGGCTGATAATCCACCTCAACCCCTTTGGCTTTTTTGAGGATTTCCAAACCGGCTTCCGATAGTGTGTCAGAAATCAAGACGCGCATCATCCTAATACCTCCATTGCCTTGGCCACCCCTTTACCCCGTTCAAATTTGTATCCCATCTTGGCCAACGCCATCTCGACTCCACTCCAAACCGTAATCATATCCATGGCGTCATAATAGCCCAAATGACCAATCCGGAAAATTTGCCCCTTGGCAGCATCCTGTCCTCCGGCAATCGTCATGTTCAAATCGTCACGAAGGTATTTTACAATTTTGCCGGCGTCCATCCCTTCCGGACCATAAATGGCCGTAACCGCATCTGAAGGAGATTCGGGGGCAAACAATTTAAGCCCCACGCTCTTCGCCGCTTCCCTGATGGCTAACGCCATTTTTGCATGGCGTTTGAAAATAGCCTCCAATCCCTCTTTCTTCATATTGCTCAAAACAACCCGCAATCCCTGAATCAAAGAAACAGCCGGCGTCCAGGCGGTTGTGTTAGCCTCTAGATTTTTCTTCTCTGTCTTGAAGCTGAAATAAAATTTGGGCAAATCGCTTTTTTCCACAAATGCCCAAGCCTTCTGAGATACAGCCGCAAAAGCAAGCCCCGGAGGTAACTGAAGCGCTTTTTGGGAGCCAGAAACCAGAACATCAATACCCCATTCATCCATCGGTAGAGGGAAAACCCCGACAGCGGTAATTCCATCCACAATCAGCAATGTCTGATCAAATTTTTTGACGATATCGGCAATCGCCTTGATCGGATGGGCAACTCCTGTCGAAGTCTCCGAAGCCTGAACGAATACCGCCCGATAGGTTTTTTCTTTAAGCCTTTTTTCAATTTCGCCTGTGTTGACGGCATGCCCCCATTCTACTTTAATGACATCGTACTCAATTCCATACGCTTTGCAGATCTTCCACCAGCGCTCCCCGAATTTTCCCCCGTCAACCACCAGTGCCTGATCCCCCTTTGAAAAGGTGTTGATGATACTCGCTTCCATAGCGCCACTGCCGCTCGCGGCAAAAATGATCACTTCCTGGCTGGTCTGAAAAAGCCATTTCAAACCTTCCCTCACCTCCGCGACCACTTTTTCAAAAGCAGGGGTGCGGTGATGCAGGATGGGTTTGGCCATTTCGACCAAAACCTCTTCAGGAACCGGCGTGGGACCGGGAGCATACAAGCGGTATTTCATAGATCATCTCCTCTTGATGGTGAAAACGGAGCGGTTTTTAACATAGTGAGAGGCAAAGTCAAGCAGGGGGAAATAGATGCAGGATCAGCGAAAAGAATACCCAGAGGTGAAACGCGATACTTCCGATCAGTTCTAACGCATCAAGCAAAAAATAACGGCCTTCAGAGACAAAATCCGTCAGGAGCTTCGTCAGGCAACCACGCAATTGAATATCCAGCTCTTTCGAGTCTCCCCCTGAAGCCAGATTCATGGTTGCCAAACAATTTCAATTTAATCATGATAATGGAAGTATGCAAAAAGCGCTTTTTGATCTTGATTCCACAATGCCTCCACTAGCAGAAAAAATGAGGCCCAAAACTTTTGAAGAATTTGTCGGTCAGGAACACCTCGTGGGTCCTGGCAAATTCATTACGGAGACTTTGAGAGCGCCTGTTATTCCCTCTCTCATCTTGTGGGGGCCGCCAGGAAGCGGAAAAACAACGCTGGCCCATCTTTTGGGTAATCAAAAAAATCATCGATTCATGTTTCTTTCCGCGGTTACTTCCGGAATCAAGGAGGTCAAGGAAATCATCACCCAAGCCGAAGAAGAATTAAGAATGTTTGGCAAAAAGACTCTCCTTTTCATTGATGAAATCCACCGGTTCAACAAGGCCCAGCAGGATGCTTTTCTCCCTTTTATTGAAAAAGGAATCATTATCTTAATCGGTGCCACAACAGAAAATCCCTCTTTTGAAATTATCCCTCCCCTTCTCTCACGTTGTAAAGTTCTGGTTTTAAAAAAACTGGATAAAGAGGATTTGGAGAAAATCGTTAAACGAGCCCTGGAAAACAGTTTTTTCATTGAACAAGACGCCCTGAAAGTTGTTTTGGAATCGTGCGATGGCGATGCCAGGAGAATGTTGAACACGTTGGAAACCGCCGTATCATTCACAAACAAGACAATCAGATTATCCCACATTGAAACCGCGCTCCAGAAAAAGGCGCTTGTCTATGATAAATCAGGAGAAGAACATTACAATCTCATTTCCGCGTTTATCAAAAGCATGCGCGATTCAGACCCCGACGCGGCGATTTATTATTTAGCCCGCATGCTGGAGGCGGGAGAGGAACCACTCTTTCTGGCCCGGCGGATGGTGATCTTTGCGAGCGAGGATGTCGGCAATGCCGATCCGCAGGCGGTTCAGGTGGCTGTATCGTGCATGCAGAGTTTTGATTTTGTCGGAATGCCGGAGGGATGGATTCCGCTTGCCCAATGTGCCACTTATCTGGCCAGCGCTCCTAAAAGTAATTCCTCCTACCTGGCTTACCTCAAGGCCAAGGAGGATGTCGAAAAATATGGCGCCCTCCCCACTCCGCTTCACTTAAGAAATGCCCCGACCGCGTTGATGAAGAATTTGGGATATGGCAAAGAATATCTGTATGCCCATGATCACAAAGATCATATCGTCATTCAGGAACATCTTCCGGAAAAAATCAGGGACAAAAAATATTATATTCCGTCGGAAAATGGTTATGAAAGGAGAATTTCAGAATGGCTGACCCAGGTTCAAAACAAGAAAAAATGAATTCTCTGGACAGAATCTTTTGCAAAGGCTTGAGTTTCGAGGCCCGGATTGGCTTTCACGACTACGAATTAAAAACCAGCCAGAAAATCGTGGTTGACCTGACCGCTTTTGTCGATCCTCTTTTGGGAGACGATCGCCCTCTTTCAGTTCGCATGGATTATTACAAAGCTAATCAATTAATCAGAGAACTGGTGGGCAACAACTCGTTTCAGCTGATTGAAACTCTGGCGGAAAATATAGCTCAATTGCTCTTGAAAAATTTTGACATCCGGGCGGTTGAACTGACTCTGACTAAATTTCCGCTCGATATGCCGAACGCCGTTTCGGTTAGTTATATTTTGAAGAGGAAAAAAAATGAGAATTGTTAGTAATACCGCTGTGAGCCTCGATGGAAAAACAACCCTCGTTCTTGACAAGCATGAGTTCCTCGGCTCTGAGGAAGACCGCAAAAACATGAGTCGACTGCGCGCTCAAGCGGATGCCATCCTTGTGGGGGGATCAAGTTTTCGCAACTGGCCCTATCCGCTCCTCCCCCATTCTGATGATCTGGAAAAGTGTGATCCCCAAAAAAAATGGCTTCAGGTAGTCGTTTCACGTCGGATGAATTTTGACAACATTCTTTCTAATTTTATCAGCGTCAAACAGCTTCAACTTCTCTTTTTTACCCGAAAGGATTCCTGTCCCCCCCATTTTCCCCATGAGGTTTTATCATACTCCGATGATCCCACAATTCCTCAAATTGTTGATGAACTGGCTCAAAGAGGAATCAACACTCTTCTCATTGAAGCGGGAGGCAATCTGATCACTCAATTTATAAGACATAATCTATTACATGAAATCTATATTACTATCTGTCCTAAAATAATAGGGAATAATAGATCTCCTTCTCTGGTTGATGGGACCGGTCTGGATCGGTTTCTTGTCCCCCAGATGACGCTGAAAGAATGTCGAACAGTCAAGAATGAAGTCTTCCTGCACTACGTCCTTTAAAAAAACGGATCATCACATCGATATATTCGGTAATCGGAGGACAGCGTATATCAATCTTCTCCATCTCTCCGGTTTGACTAGGCCCCACCACAATCGTAGAGTTTTCATTTTTTTAATACTCTAATAATTTGATTCAATCTTGACAACCTGACTTTATCATTCGATTCTCTTGTGCATGCCTTTGACTCTTCTGCATGGCCCTGCGGGGGCCCATAAGAGCGATTTTTTGATCAAAAAAATCATCGACTCTCACTTGAACCGGGGTTTCTGTTCGGATTTCGCTGTCATTCTCCCTCACCGCACCGCCCTCGAAGCCCATCAAAAAAAACTGATCTCCTCTCTCCAGGAATCCCCACTTCTCATGGGGGAGATTTATCAGACATTTAGCCAGTTTTTGCTAAAAATTCTCAAATGGAATCTTCCCCGTATTCATCAAGCCTCCCCAAGGGTTTCCCGACTTGTTTTGAGACACCTTCTTTTCACCAGGGATTATCCTGCTTTCAGGGAGAGTCGTCCTTTTCCAAGTTGTGTGCAGGAAATCCTCGATTCGATCATTCAGCTCAAACAAAATGGTCTGGATCCCCCGTCTTTCAGAAAAATGATCAG
Source organism: Nitrospira sp. (assembly GCA_005240075.1). Taxonomy (GTDB): domain Bacteria; phylum UBA10199; class UBA10199; order UBA10199; family SBBF01; genus SBBF01. The sequence continues at coordinate 11,813 of SBBF01000093.1, read as the reverse complement.
GGAAGAATGCTCTGAAATTCTTGGTGACTTCCTCCAACTCTTCCACGACTACAACGATCAATTGGGAGAACAATACTATCTGGATCAAGGGGACCTTATCCTCCAAACGCTTCAATTATTAAAAGAGAAGCAAATGGTTCTTCCCGCCGGATTAAAATCAATTTTTATGGACCGTTTTTTTCCGATAACTCTCGGCCAGCGGGAACTATTAAAAGAACTTCTCAATTTTTTTCCCGATCTTCAGATTATACTTTCCTATTCTTTTGATTATCAATCGGGAGACGATCCCTACCTTTATCCAGCTTATGCTTTTCTGGGAGAACTGGCCCAAAAAAACGACTATTTTCATCTGACCCAATCCCCTCCGGTTTCCGAATTATTTTTTTTTGGCAATCCCGCTGATGAACTTGAATGGATAGTCGATCGCATCGGTCAGGAACTGTCTCAGGGAGTTTCCCCCTTGGAAATCGGCGTTTGCATTCCTTCCTATCCCTTTTATCATCGGCGGTTGACTGAATTGATGAGGCAAAAAAATATCCTCCTGGATCCCCCTTTTTTGCATCCTTATTCTCAGTTTATGCATTTGAATTCAGAGACAATCGCCGAAGCGATTTCCTTGTTTAAAACGGATCAGGGAAATGGAAGAGCGTTTTTGTCTGCATCACTCACGGCCCAGGCTCTGGGAGAGGAGTTTGAAAAAGAGTGGGAGTTTGAAACCAGCCTATGGCTTAAAGGTTTTAATGCGAAGAATTTGCTTAAACAATGGAAGGAGGAGGAAAAAAGCCGAATTCCCCTCACATCCCCTCACCTTCACAGCGGCGGGGTGTCTGTTTTTGGTCTGGATCAATCAGAAGGATTTGAAGGAAAGATTTTGTTTCTAGCCGGTTTTACCGATCATTTCTATCCTTCACCGGTTCGGGGGCCTCTTTTTTATACTCCGGAAATGCTGGTCAGTTCTGAACTACGCGAGATTTTGTCAGGACCGGTTTATCGCAGTTCGGTGGAGAAACATCGTCTGATTCATCTGGTGCAGAGAACAGAAAAAAAAGTCATTATTACCTCTCCCCAAATTTCATGGGACGGAAAAGAGCAGAGTGTGAGCCGGTTTGCGTCGGTTATTTTCAGCGAATTTTTGGAAGAATGCCGGGACCCAATGGGTGGCGCCGGAGGGAGGGCTCCCGATGACACGCAGGACGAGCCAAGAAATAACAATGATCAACGACAAAACGCATCGAGGTCCGAGTACCAGCGGGAAACCTGCAGGCGGCAGGGCCTGTTGGGTGGCATTTTTCAGAAAATAGCGTTCCCCAAAACCCGCAAAAACCGTTTCAGCGTCAGCGAGCTGGAAACTTACCAGAAGTGTCCCTATCAATATTATGCCCGCTATCATTTAAAACTGGGAGAACTCAAAGAAGAAACTTTCGATCCCCCTCCGGAAGTTGTCGGCAATCTGATTCATCGCACGCTCCAGCGCCTTTATTCTGAAAATCGATCTCTTTATCAGGAGGCTCGTGAATACGATCTTTACCTCAAACGCCTGCAGGAAAAAGCCTGCAACACAGTGGAGGAAGAAATAGACCGGGATCCCTTTTTTGCCAAATCCCCTCTGCCGATGAGGGAATCACTCAAAATCAGATTCCAGAAAGTCATCTCACTTTTTCTGGAAAACGAAATTATCCTCCTGCGAAATAAGAAAAAAACAACCGGTCCCCATTTTTTTGAATGGTCTTTTGGAAACAAAAATGTCCCCCCTTTAAGGATCCGCGGTCATTCTCATGATATTCTTGTCAGCGGCCGAATTGACCGGATTGACGTCAACGAAACGCTCCAAACGTTCACCGTCATCGACTACAAGTCGGGATCGGTCGATTCCTCCCGGCAGATCCGGCAGGGAACTTCCCTTCAGATTCCCCTCTATATGATGGCGGTCGAAGATCAGGGCTTGAAAGGCTACCTTCCCGCGGGAGGGTGGCTGGTCAGCTTTGCCGATCTGACAAAAAAATCAGCTCTGTTTCTTCATGAGAGGGGAGATGAAGAGATGTTTGGGAAAAACTATCTGATCACTAATGAGGAGTGGGAAGAATTGAAAAGAATCGTCCAGCAAAAAGTCGTGGAGATATCCGCCTGTATCAACGAGGGGCAATTCAATCCGAAACCAAGAGAACCATCTCTATGCTGGTATTGTGATTATCGGGCCATTTGCCATTACCAAAAGGGGACAAGCGATGGATGAGTTGTCATTAACAGAATCCCAGAAAAAAGCTGTGCTGACAACAAACCGTTCCGTTGCGGTAATCGCCAATGCCGGTTCAGGAAAAACAAAAGTGCTGATCGAACGGTTCCGGCATCTAATAATTAACGAAAAGATTCCGCTCCATCGCATCCTCGCCTTTACGTTCACGGAAAAGGCGGCGGGAGAGATTTTGGAGCGTATACTGGAACAAAAAATTGTCCTTCCTGAAGAAGAAAGTCTTCTTTCCATCGGCACCATTCACTCATTCCTTGCTGTCCTGCTCCGGCAGAAGGGGGTTCAGCTGGGGTTGGACCCCGCTTTCAGAATCCAGGATGAAACGGAAGCATCGATTGAGAAAACAAAAAGAGTCCATGATTTTTTGACAGAAAAAATCCGTCAGAAAGACCCTTTGTTTGCCGATTACTTAAACCGTCTTGGATTTCACCGTTTGGTTGAATCGTTTGTCAACCTTTCCCTTGACCCGCATCTCGATCAAACTCCCCCTGATCTTCTCTTTCAACCTGATTCGGCCCGACAATTCAAAGAGGAAGTTTGTCGCTTTGTACTCGCTGAAAGAAAAAGAAAGTGGAACGAGGGAGTGCTTGATTTTGACGGTCTGGAGCAGGCGGGGGTCCAACTGATCGCCGACAACGAGAAGCTAAGAAACCAATTGCAGAAACGATATTTCCATATTCTTGTTGATGAAATCCAGGACACATCTCCTCTGCAGGCCAAACTTGTTCATCTCCTCGCCAACCCCCAGGTCAATCATCTTTTCATTGTGGGGGATCCCAAGCAATCGATATACCGTTTTCGAAAAGCGGATGTCTCCCTTTTTGCCAGAACGGTGGATCGGATCGTTCAAAATGGGGGAGAACTGGTTGTGCTGGATGAGACCTTTCGAGTCCCCCCGACCGTTGCCGGGGCCATCAACAGGGTATTTGAACCCCTTTTTTCCCCCTCACAGATTCCTCAATCAATCCTTCCTCCTTACACTCCCTTGATTTCAAAGAGGGAGGCCGACGGAGGAAAAGTACAGATAGTGATGATGCCGGAGGAAATTGATGGGATTGAGAATCAACGCGCACGGGAAGCCCAATGGATTGCCCAAAAAATCAGGTCGATGAATCTCACAGGAGAAGATCGCGAAAAAACAGTTCTTCTCTTCAGGACCTCCGCCCCGATGTTCGTCTATTACCACGCCTTGCAGGAGGCAGGAATTCCGGTGGGACTCTCCCATCCTGAAAATTTTCTGGAATTTCCCGTCATCCGGGATTTGATCCATATTCTAAATTATCTGGCAGGTGACAAGAGTCTCATCACTCAAATTGGAATTCTTCGATCCTCTTTTTTTGATTTTTCAGAAAATTTTATTGAGCACTACTCTTTTCAGTCCCCCCCTGATCTTCTCACCCATTATATGGTTGATCTTTTCGGAACCCCCCCGGACGTCGCTCTTTGGAACAGATTGGGAGGCCAAATCAGAAACTGGGAAAAACAAAAAGAGATTCTCAATCCCTCCCTCCTCTTCTCCTCAATTATTGGAGAATTAAAAAGTGAACTGAAAAACAAGTCCTTTCTTCTGGCGTGTGAACAATGGATTATTCTGCTCCAGAAATTGGAAACCAATCTGAAAAATTGCGATTCACCCCTCAGGGAGATTTCCGACATCATGAAGGCCGCACAAAGCGGGGATCAGCCGATCTCCCTTTTCACTCCTCCAGTGGCCAACGGTGAAGTAAAAATCATGACCATACATGCTTCCAAGGGGCTTGAATTTGACCGCGTTTTTCTTCCTCAGCTCTATGCGCCTGTCAGAAGCAGGGAATCATCCTTTCTTTTTGATCCGGGAGCAGGACTCGCCTTTAAGGAGGAGACAGCCGGGTCGATCAAGGGAATTAAAATCAATTTGAGCGATCCCCCTCTTTACACAGAGCTTAAAGAGAAAGAAAAAAAAGAAATTCAGGAGGAATCCAAAAGACTCCTTTATGTGGCGATGACCCGCACCCGCAGGGAACTTTATCTTTTCACAAGAGAACAGAAGTCAAAAACAACGGCAACGGACACCTGGAACAGCTGGCTCTGGAATTTTTTGACGGAAGAAAGAAAAACAGCCATTCGAGTTGACCAACAGCCGGAAGAAAACTGGACTCAGCTTAAATTCAAGCTGAGTCAGGCGCTGACCCGTCCTGTAGTGAACCCGCCTCTTTCAATTCCCAAGCAGCCGGTCTCTCCCAAGCCGACTTATACCGTCTCAGCCGTTGAGACTTGTTTAAGATGCCCGAAAGAATTTGAGTTGAAATTTATTCATGGAATTATGCCAACAGCTCCATCAACGGCCTCATCTCGCCATCCTCTTCCGGCCCTCGCGTGGGGAACGCTGGTTCATGAGGTGTTGCAGTTTCTTGATTTTGAAAACCTGGCAAATCGCGACACGGTCATCGAACAGGCCATTGTCAATCAGGAAATCCGTGGAGAGCGAAGCGTTATCACTCAAGCTCTGCATGATTTGATCGACAAACTTGAAGCCAACCAAACGGTCTGGAGTTTTTTGCAGGCACACCAGTCGGGGGAGACTGAAATCCCCTTCCTGATGGACAGAGGGGCTTTTTATCTCAAGGGAACGATGGATAAAATAGAGCGCCGTCCCGAAAGAATCACTGTTATTGATTTCAAAACCGATCTTGTCACAACAAGGGAGGAAGCCCTCAATCGGGCGGGTCAATATAAAGGACAACTGCTCTGTTACGCGCTCGCGGCCAGCCGCTTTTCTCCATCGTCTCCTGTTCGCACCGCACTCCTCTTCACCCATCTTCCCGAGCTGGTTATCGAGGATTGGGACCGATCCCAACTTGCCGAAGCAGACCGACTGCTGAATGAATTTCACGAATCACTCACAAATCACAAAAGAGTTTTTAATTACCCTGATTCCCCTACCCCCTGTTTTCATTGCCCTTATTTCCCCCTCCATTACTGCGGGGCCAAAGAACATTTCAACATCAAAAATCTTTAAAAAAAATTCTTGACACTTCTTGTCCTCCGCGATACTTCCTTCCTCATGTTTGAAATTGAAAGTGATTTTCAATTTCATAAAATGCTGTCTTTTAACAACCAATCAAATAAGGAGAAACACTCTATGAACAGGATCACATTCATGTGTCTCATTTTGGGAACATGGTTCCTCACAACCATATCCGCTGAAGCAGTTGCCGATTCCCGTCACTTTACCTACAGCTACGAGGCCGATTCAGTCTTGGCCAAGGGAAAATGGGAGTTTGAGCAGTGGGTTACCTTCCGGGGGCACCGGTCCAACAACAACTTCTACGCGTTTGATCTGCGTGAAGAAATTGAAACGGGGTTGACCGACCGTCTTACCACTGCTCTCTATCTTAATTTCAGGGATACACACAGTTCCGCCGGCGGTCGAGACGGACTGGAGTTCAAGGGGGTTTCCAGCGAATGGAAATATATGGCCCTCTCCCCCCACCTCAACTGGCTGGGGCTCCTCCTCTATGGGGAGGTCAAATACGAGGGGGAATCGGCAGAAGTGGAAGAAAAAATCATTCTCCAGCACAACTTTGGAGACAACTGGATTTTGGCGATGAACCTGATTGCCGAGGAGGAATGGGAATTCGACGGTCCGGGAACGGCCACGGAACTGGGCCTGGAACAGACAGTGGGACTCGCCTATAAATTGAGCCCCCACTGGTCGGTCGGCCTGGAAGCCCGGGTGCATACCGAATTTGTCGAATTTGAAGACTACGAACATTCAGTACTCTTTGCCGGTCCCAATCTCCACTTTGAAAAGGGAAAAGGATGGGGAACCCTGACGGTGCTGCCGCAAATTATCGACTTGAATACGGGCGAAAGAAATCTGGACGAACATGAAGCCATTGAAGTACGTTTGATTGCGGGCATTGTCTTCTAATGAAGAAACGTGGCTTCACTTTTCTATTCATCTTTGGAATAGCGGTATTCTTCCCTTTCCTACGAGCTTCCTCCGCGGTCATCTATGCGACTCCGGAGGAAGTACTCACACTTTTATTCCCAAGGGCTACTCTTGACAAAGAAACAAAACAATTAAGCCCTGAGCAAAAAGAATCCCTTAAAAAAAAATTGGGAGCTACGCTATCCAAAGATGAATGGAGCTTTACCATCGCCCGTGCCGGTCAAAAAATAATCGGCTACGCCCTGGTCGATCATGAAATTGGAAAAACAGATCCGATCACCTTTATGACCGCCATTTCCCCGACAGGCGAGGTTCTGGAGGTGGAAATTTTGGTCTACCGGGAATCGTACGGGAGTGAGATCAAAAATAAAAGTTTTCGGCAACAATTCAAAAACAAGACTGTACAAGATCCGCTAAAACTGGGAAAAGATATTTCCAACATCACCGGAGCCACCCTTTCTTCCCGGGCTGTAACCCGGGGGGTTAAACGGGCGTTGGCTCTTTGGAATGTTTTTTACGGTCCATGACGAACAAGCTGGGTAATTTTTCATTTTCTGCAAAAACATTGGCCACCTGTCTGATTGTCACTCTTTTGATCGGTTACGCTGTTTCTCTCTTTCAAATTTATGACCGGAGTCATTTTAGCTTAAAAGAAACCATTCAATACTATAGAGGAGACGAACGGGGGGACGATTCACTCCTTCTGCCTCAAAGCTTTGCCACGATGCTTTCTGTGGCCCATGTTCACACGTTCTCTCAACCTTTTATTTTTGGATCGATCGGCCTGATTTTTATTTTTTCTAGTTTGACTGAAAAAAAGAAAGCCTTAGTCATCATCTTGGGATTTTTAGGAAGCCTGATCAGTAATGCAACCCCCTGGCTGATCCGTTATGCCGGAACGGGAGCTGTTGTCCTCTATCCCCTTTCTCAGTTAGTGATTGCCATAAGCCTCATCACCATGTCTTTTATCTCCCTCAAGGAAATGTGGAAATAAGACCCCTCTTTTTTTTATTAATTATTTCATTATTCTCCTTCAGGGCCACCGCGGCTACTTTTTCACGAACGCAGATTTTGATGGGAGATGTTCCGGTGACCATCACGATCAAAACGAAATTCAAACAGAAGGACTCAGCTTATCAAGCCATGGATCAGGCGTTTAATGAAGCAAGACTCCTGGAAAAAAAGATCAGCGAATTCAACCCAAAAGGGGATGTAGCCCGTCTCAATCGCCATGCCGGCAAAAAATGGGTTAAAGTCAACACGGAGTTGCTTGAGCTTTTGGATTTGGCCCAGAATTTTTCAACAGTAACGGAAGGCGCTTTTGACATTACCTATTCTTCCCCCCATAAAAAAAGCCGATTTACCGACGTGATCATCGACAGGAAGAATAGGACCGCTTTTCTTAAAAAACAGGGGACCCGAATTGGATTGTCATCGATCGCAAAAGGATATTTGGTCGATCGCATGTCTTCCGTCATCAGCAAGGCCAGCTTCAAAAAACATATTGTGAATGCCGGAGGAGACCTGTTTGCCAAAGGACGATGGAGAGTTAATACACGAAAGACGTCTTACCAAATGTCCGTCAAAAACCAGGCGGTGGCTTCGGCAGGGAACGATCAGCGTGGAGCCCATATTTTCGATCCAAAAACAAAAAAACCTTTAACCCCCCCCTATGACGGAGTTACCGTCGTTGCCAGAACCTGTGTGGTTGCCAATCCTCTGGCCACCGCCGCCTTTGTAATGGGGACTGAAATAAAGGAAAAAATCAAGAATATAAAAAATCGGATATTTTTTTGGTGATGGCATGCCGATCATCCGGAGCATGCCATTCTATATCCTTCTCTTTTCTAAACCAGGTCATCTGCCTTTTGGCAAAATGACGGCTGTTTTTTTTGATTGTCTCGATCACCTCATCCCGACTCATTTTTCCCTCCCAATAAGGAAACCACTCCCTATAACCAATGACACGTTTGAGCAGATAATAATGATCGTACTTCTTAACAAGCCCCTTCACTTCATCTTCCAATCCCTCATCAATCATCTCATCCACACGTTGGTCAAGACGGGCATCAAGCGAAGTCCTCTCCCATTCAAGTCCGATTTTAAGATAAGAAACTTTCGCATGGGCAAACTGATGCCTTGCTTGATGCTCGGATAATGGAATCCCGGTCACCTGAAAAACTTCGAGAGCCCTGATAAGCCGCATGGAATCGTTCGGATGAATTTTTTCGGCGGCTTTCGGATCCACCTCCTTGAGGCGGTCATACAGGCCCGTCTCTTTTTTCATCTCCTCCCTGATTTTCAAATCTGCCGGAATCCCTTCAAAGAGGCCAAAAAGAAGAGCCTTGATATAAAAACCGGTTCCGCCGACCACAAAAGGAATTTTTCCCCTGGAGGAGATTTGTTGAATCGCTATTTCCCCTTCGGTGCTAAAACGAGCAGCGTCCCATGGTTGATCGATGGAGGTGACTCCAAACAAATGATGCGGAATTTTTTCAAAAAAAGAATCGGGAGGAGCGCTCACCCCGACTTTCAAATCTTTGTAGATTTGACGGGAGTCGGCATTGATAATTTCCCCGTTAAATTGTTTCGCGAGGTAAACCGCGATTTCTGTTTTTCCACTGCCGGTAGGGCCGAGGATAACAACGACTTTATTCATACGACCCTCTTGAACCAGCGTTCCAGTTCTTCCTGCCGTACATCAATAGCCACAGGCCGGCCATGCGGACAAAAAGAGGTAAAGGGATAGTGGGACAATTCCATGACAAGCGCTGACATCTCTTCCAGCGCCAAACGGTGATTGGCCCGAATCGCCGCATGACACGACATGCGCGCTAAAACCTCGTAAAGTCCATCTTTTAAAGAAGCAAGGGTTCCCTTTTCGATGATATCTCCCACCAAATCGAGGACAAGGTTGCGGATGGAAATTTTTCCCTGAATCAGGGCGGGAACAGAACGGATGATAAAGGTGCATCCGCCAAAAAAATCGGCCTCAATTCCAAAATTTTTGAGTTCATCCCGATATTTTTTTAAAATTTCCCCCTCCGACGGTTTGAGATCGATGTTTTCAGGAATCAGAAGTTGTTGGGAGAAAACCTGCCCTTTCTTGTATTGTTCAAGCAATTTTTCAAACCAGATCCGTTCGTGCGCCGCATGCTGATCGATCAAAACCAGTTTCCCCTCCCCTTCGCACACAATATAAGTCGCCATGATTTGACCGATGACATGGAGTTGGGAATAGGGAGTAGAGGTTTGCAAAATTTCTTTACTTGCAGAGGACTCATGGGTGGCCGAGGCGGAGGGGGCCCCCCGCCAGAGCGCAGTGAAACGAGCACTGCCGGGGGGGGAGCCGAGGACAGGACCCATGGGTCCTCCCCTGTCACCAGATTTCCATGGCGCACTTTCCAACGTCTGTCTCACCGCATCCGTCACCATTCGATGAACCAGGCTGGAATCGCTAAATCGAACTTCTGTCTTCGCGGGATGAACATTCACATCGATCATGTCAGCCGGGAGAGTCAATCTTAAAACAACAAAAGGATACTGGCCATGCATGAGAAGATTGCGATAGGCCTCCATGACCGCATGATGCAGCACCCGGTCCTTGACCGACCGGCCGTTCACAATAAAGAAAATATTGCGTTGATGCGACCGGGCAATCTGGGGATGACTGACCAGACCGCTGACGGCGTTTCGCGGATCAACGATCGAAAAACAATTTTCCATGATATCCGCTCCAAACAGATCTCCCACCTTTCTCTTAAGGTCTCTGTTTGAATCAGTCGATAAAATCTTCTTTCCGTTGTGAGTCAGTCGAATCACCGCCTCTGGATGCCCCAATGCCTGACGAATCACGTCATCGACAATATGATTCATCTCCGTCTCCGAACTTTTCAGGAATTTCAACCGTGCCGGCGTTTGGTAAAAAAGATATTTGACCAGAACAGAGGTGCCATAAGGATGTCCGGTTTCATTTTGTGAGACAATTTTTCCCCCCTCCAACCTGATTTCAGCCCCTGACTCGCTCCCCTCCCTCGAACGGCTGGATAGCGTCATCTGGGAAACTGCCGCAATGGAGGCAAGCGCCTCCCCCCTGAAACCGAGAGTTTTGACCCCCGTTAAATCCTGATCCGACCTGATCTTACTGGTGGCATGGCGGGCCACTGCCAGTGATAATTGATTCGGCAACATTCCCTCTCCATCATCCTTGACCCGAATCAATTTTTTCCCCCCCTCCTCTATTTCGATATCAATATGACGGCCTCCTGCATCCAGCGCATTTTCAACCAGTTCCTTGACAACCGAAGCGGGGCGTTCAATCACCTCCCCTGCGGCAATTTTATTGATGACAGAGTCGGGAAGAATCGTGATGGAGGGCATGATTCAAATCTTTAGAACAGATCCCACAGGTCATGCAATCCTTTACTTAACACACGACTTCCCCTATGATTCCCCCCTATGACTCCCTGGGGAATTAGACTTAAATTTATGCTTCGCGTTTGGATGGTCCTTCTTCTGGGAGCGACTGTCATTTTTCTGTTTCATGGAAACGCGCTGATCGGGATTCTTAACGATCTGGCCCCCGTGCGGAGCTTGTCCCTTGTTCTTTTGCCGCTTCCGGTCGAAAAGTTCTGGCTTGCGCTCGCTTTGTCGCTGATGGTAACCCTTGTTTTTCTCTGTTACTGGGGGCAAAAGGATATCCAGAAAAATCACCAGGCGGTGGTCCCTTTTCTGATCTCCAAGTTCGCCTCCACTTTTTTTTATTTTGTTTTTTTCGCGGCGGTCCTCCCCACCTTTGCTTATTTTGTGGGAATGATTGCTGATGGCTTGATGTTTTTGGCGACTTATTTTGTTTATCGGGCGTTTTTGAAAGAAATGAAAGAGCAATCATGACAGGTGAATCATCCAAAAAATCACGCAATCATCATTCACCTTCAACCATCGTCGTTACGGGGACAGCCGGTTATATTGGAGGAAGCCTTCTCAGGGCCTTGGAGGAAGATCGAAACGTCAAATCGGTTGTGGCAGTCGATTTAAAAAAACCGTCTTTTGAAATCAAAAAAACAAGATTTTACAAACTCGATCTGACGGAAACACTGGCCGACGTTCAACTGGCCGAAATTCTCAAAAAAGAAAAATGCGATACTCTGGTTCATTGCGCTTTTCCGATGACTCCTCCCAAGAACATGGCTTTTGCCCACGAATTGATTTCCATTGGAACGATGTATGTCTTTAACGCCTGCGCCGAAGCGCGCGTCCGAAAGGTTCTGCTCGCTTCCACAACCGACGTTTACGGCGCCTTTCCATCCAACCCCAATTTTTTGGAAGAGGATATTCATGAACCAAAGGGAAGTCATCAAAGCCCTTTTTTGGCCGACAAGATCGATGCCGAACGACAGGCCTTGAAATATGCCAAAAAACATCCCGATCGATTGGTAACCATCCTCCGTTTTGCCACCATCCTGGGGCCAACGGTCAAAAGTTACAAAACCCGTTTCTTAAGACGCCCGATTGTCACAACCATTCTGGGCTTTGATCCACTGGTTCAGTTTATTCATGAAGAAGATGTAATCCAGGCCTTGAAGCAGGCGCTTGCGAAAGATTCTCCCGGCATTTTTAATATTACAGGGG
>SBBF01000040.1 GCA_005240075.1 Nitrospira sp. | reverse complement strand
GCTTATAGGCGAGGCTCGGCCTTGTGCCACTAGGATTTTGATTTCTTGGTCAGTCGCAGGACTTTGGGGGGCGGTTTGAGACCGATGGCAGAAAAAAGTAGGCTATGGCTAACTCTCGTAACGTATTATCCCAACTTTTGCAATGGATTCCTTCCCACGAGTTTCAAAAAGGGGTCGATCAGTATAACGGCGATAAAAAAGGATGAAAGACGACAAGGAAAAAATTCCGGAACCTTTTTCAGTAAGACAATTCAAAGGCAACCTGACTCTGAGAACATCCCCAGAAGTCCATAGGCAATTGGCCGCCCATGCTGCCGAACAGGGTGTGTCGATTAATCAGTACATCCTCTCAAGAGTAATGGAGTAAAGGAGGTTCTTCAGACCAGGTTCGCAAGTTTTTCTTCAACAAATGCTTTGGCCTTCTCCCCTCGTTCAGGAACGGGATCTGATGGAATACCGTCTTTGACAAGTTCCGCCGTATTGATACCACGAAACCTGCTTCGCTGATTTACCCATACATCAAAACCGAAATCTACGCGAACAAGTAGTGTGTCGCCATCCACCACCTTTTCAACCACAGCCTTGTAAACATGGAGGGGATTGACCGGCCGTTCCAGCACTTTACCAGCCGGGAGTTTCTTTTTCTCCCGACTGATCTTGAATATGTCCTTTTCAATGGCTTTGCGGAGCGTGTCCCGACTCCATCCTTCCGTTGATGCCTGCTTGAAATAATAATCCCTCTCCTTCTGATCTTTGATGGAAAGCATTTCCACAAAATGGGACCAACTGAGTGTTGGGTGCCCATCGAGTACGGGAATTTCTTTGGACCAAAGCGTGTAAAATTGTTTGATCCAGTAGAGGAGCGGCAAATCCATTTTTAAATCTTCGGATAATCGAGAATAGAAAAGTCAGCCCATTTTTCCCAATTATTGACAAACCAGGTTCGAATGGTGTCATATTGGATACGCAAGGGCTGAAAAATAAAAAAGCGGGAGGATTTTTCTCCCGCTTTTTTTGATTGGCTATGAGCCTGTATGTTTACTGACAATTCGTTGTGGCATTGGTAGCATCTGGAAGGAAGGTCCCATTGGAGGCGTTATAAGTATAAGTACAATCGGCGGAGCCTCCGGTGTCAAATCGGAATGTTGCAGCTCCCCCTGCATTGGCTCGTACCCATCGGCTGTCACTAACTCCCTGACCGGCTTCCATGATGTTATCAAAACATCTGTTGCCTCCTCCTAATGCGTTACAAGCAGCGTTTGTTGAGCCATTTGTTAGCTGGGCAACATAAGTCCCAGTAGGGTTACCTTCCGAAATGGAAGCGATCTTGTTGTTGGCAATACCCGATCTAACCGCAGCCACAACTGCTTGCGCTGAGGCCTTTTTTGCCTGGGTGATAATGGAAATCACTCTCGGCAAGGCCAGAACTGATAACAGGGCCATCACAATGATTACGACCATCACTTCAATCAATGTGAACCCTTTTTGGTTTTTAAGTTTCATATTTACCCCCCTACAGGGCATCCTTCTCTGCCGACGGCAAATGATGTTGCAATCAACAAAATAAATACCCTTGGGAAAAAATTAAGTTCATTCTCATTCCCGCCCCGTTAAAAGTAGTGATTAGAAATTTTACCGACCATTCTCGTTTCTGTCAATTGTATCTATTTTGACACTTAATAGCCAAATATTTGACAATAATTTTACTTATAATTTTCAAATATTTATGCATGGATGACATTCGCCATATTCCAGATCGGAAGTAATGTTGCCGCGGCAAAAAGGGCCACAAATCCCATGATAAAAAAGAGCAAAAAGGGTTCAATGAGTTTGTTCATATTTTCCAGCATAATATCGACCTCACTGTCGTAGTGAGAACCGATGGCCGCGTACATATCATCCAGCGACCCTGATTTTTCCCCGATGGCGGTCGCTTCAATTAATAGGGGGTTAAAATGATGGGCCATCCTCATTGATTCTGAAATTCCTTTCCCTTTTTCCACTTCAGTCTGGACAGTCAAGACATCCCGCGTAAAGGCCTCATTCCCAATGGTTTTGGCCGAAATGGAAAGCGCTTTGATGACCGGAATACCGGCCGCGTAAAGAGCCCCCATGATATGGGCAAAACGGGCGTTGGCCACCTTGGTATCCAACTGCCCAAAGACCGGCACCCGGAGTCTTAATCTATCCCACAGGTATCTCCCTTTGGGGGTTGACTTCCATTTCTTGAAGACAAAGTAAGCCCCCATCATGACCGTCACAATCAGAATGATCCATTTCCTGAAAAAAGCGCTGGAATTGATAAGAAGTTTGGTAGGCCCCGGAAGTTCAGCCCCAAACTGACTGTAGAAATCGGCAAATTTGGGAATGACGAATCTGAGCAGAATAAAACTGGCGATAAAAAAGACAACCATCACGATTTTGGGGTAGAGCATCGCCCCTTTGACGGATGATTTAAGTTTATGCTCCTTTTTGATCAGTGTTGCCATTTTTTCCAGAACATTTTCCAGAATACCGGCCTCTTCGCCGGTGGCGAGCATGTTGATGTAAAGATCGTTGAAGATTTGGGGATGTTTCGCAAAAGACTGCGATAGCGAAGAACCGGAGGCGACGTCGTTTTTGATTCTCATGATGATTTCGGAAAAATATTTGTTGCCAGCCTGCCCCGCTAGGGTGTGGAGGATTGTTTCGATGTTCATCCCTGATTTGAAAAGAGTATGAAATTGCAGGGTAAAGAGCATCAGTTCTTCCTGTTTGACCTTGTTCAAGAGGTTGGTGATGATTGTTTTGATCCCCTCCAGGGAGAGGTTTTTGAGGAAAAGGTTGCTGACTTTGTTGATGCTGATCGGGATCAACCCCTGGTCGGATAGAAAATCACGGATTGTTTCAACCGCGCCCGCTTCCAATTGTCCGGTCACAAGCGCGCCGTTGGTGTCGCGGGCTCTGTAAGCAAAAAAAGGCATAAAAGACTCAATTCATGGTTCGACAGGCTCACCATGTCCGGGCATCCTGAGCCGTGAGCTTGCCGAACGGTCGAAGGATGAATCAATCTTCACAAGTGACTCGAAGCACTTCATCAATCGTGGTTATACCGGCATTGATTTTGGCAATGCCATCCTCAATGATTGACTTGACCCCCATTTTCCGGAGTGCCTGGACAATTACTCCATCAGAAGCTTTGCTGATGATCAGTTGTCTCACTTCCTCGTTGATGGGGGCCAGTTCAAAAATGCCGATTCGGCCCGAAAAACCGCTGTAATTGCAAGCTTTGCATCCCTTGCCCATGTAGGCTTTGCTGATTGCCTTCGTGATCTCTCCATATTTGACCGGATCGAGGGTGGTTTCCTGCTGGCACCCTTCGCAAATTTTTCGGACCAGCCGCTGGGCCAGAACCCCCCTCAAGGCCGATGCGAGCAGGAACGGTTCCACCCCCAGATCAATGAGGCGCGAAATCGTCCCGGAGGCGGTGTTGGTATGGAGAGTGGAAAGAACCATGTGGCCGGTAATGGCGGCCCGCACCGCAATTTGGGCTGTTTCGCCATCCCGAACCTCTCCAATCATGATAACATCGGGATCCTGGCGGAGAACCGACCGAAGGATCGAGGCAAAAGTCATTCCCGACTTGGTATTCACTGATATCTGATTAATCCCTTCAATTTCACTTTCAATCGGATCTTCAATGGAAATGATATTCTTTTCGGAGGAATTGATCCGGATGAGCGCGGCATAGAGGGTGGTTGATTTTCCGGAACCGGTCGGTCCGGTGGCCAGAAATATCCCGTGGCTCTTGCTGATGATTTCACTGAAAACTTTTCGTTCCTGCTCAAGAAAACCGAGGGTTTCAATGTTCCGGACTTCATCCTGGGTATGAATACGAATAACTACCTTTTCCCCAAACTGGGTGGGGCAGGTTGAAATACGCAAGTCGAGCGGCTTTCCCACCAGCAGAACCCGGACACGGCCATCTTGCGGGATGCGGTGTTCCGCTATATCCAGCCCTGCCAGAATCTTGATGCGGGAGACGATGGGAAGAAGCATTGTTTTGGCCAAGGTTCCCCGTTCTCTCAACAAACCGTCAACCCGGAATCGAATCCTGGTTTTCTTTCGACTCGGCTCAATATGAATATCGCTCGCTTTTTCGGCATGAGCCCGGGCGATCATGCTGTTGACCGCCGAAACAATTTTGGTGCCCGATGCCATCTCCTGCATTTTGCGGGCTTCTTCAGCCCCGGCCGCATCCGCATCGGATGCCACCTGAATGGTCAGGGTAATATTTTCCTCCGCCGCGTTTCCCTCAAAGTAACGATCGATGGTTTCAAGGATTTCCCGGGCGCTGGCAAGATAAGGAATCGACTCCTGTCCTTCCAGAGCGTCTTTCAAATCATCCAGGGCATAAGTGTCGAACGGATTGGCCATGGCCACGCAAATTTTGTCCCCCTTTTTTTTAATCGGAATGATCAAGTGTTGCTTGGCGATATGAAGAGGGATCATCCGGGCAATTTCCGGATCCAGATCGTAATTTTTGACTGAAACAAAGGGGACCTTGCTGTGACGCGAAAAAAACTCCAGCAGTTTGTTTTCAGTGATAAAACCTCTTTTGATGAGAACTGACCCCAAATCAAGGCCGAGGTTTTCTTTGCTGATATTGGCGATCGCCAGTTGATCGGTGGTAATCAGCCCCTCATCAACCAGAAACTTCTCAAAAGGCTTTAAAGCCTCGCCAACCTGAAATCTGTCTTCTCCTGGTGAATACATGGTTTTAGGGAATTCAATAAACGATCCAATTCAGTAGTAATAGTGTAGCAAAAACGATGCCATTCTCTCAAGGGGGCGCTTCGGGAAATAAATTTCAAGTATCTGAAATTAATGGTTAATTATTTGTCATTTTTTTAAAAAAATTGGCAAACTTAAAACGAATCACTTTTTTATCGATTTGAAAAAAAGAGTTGTCAACAGATTGACGGGTTTAACCTGCTTTTCTTGTTGAAGAAAGAGAGAATGAAAAAGGGACCGTCAAAAAAAGGGGATTTTTTTCATAAAAAAACCTTCTTTATATAAATGAATGATGATAAAATTAAAAAAAATTAAAAATATAGATGGAAACCACTGAAGAAAATTTTACGTTGAATCAGTTGTTGAACCATGTCCTGGATAATGGCGCCTCCGATCTTCATATTACGGTGGGAGCCCCCCCCCAGATTCGGGTTGATGGAGATCTGGTGCCGGTAGGAACGGTTCCACTCACTCCTGAAACGAGCCAAAGAATCTGTTACGAATCGGTCAATCCCGATCAAATCAAAAATTTCATCAAGAATCGCGAAATTGATCTGGCCATCGATTGCGATGGCCGGGCCCGTTTTCGTGTGAATCTTTTTTTCGAACGGGGGAATGTGGCGGGAGCTTTTCGACCGATTCCTACGGTTATTCCGACCCCCGAACAGTTGGGAGTTCCTCCCATGGCCATGACACTGGCTGATAAACCACGTGGATTGGTTCTGGTTACCGGGCCGACCGGTTCAGGAAAATCAACCACCTTGGCTGCCATGATTGATAAAATCAACGCGAATCGCTCGGAGCATATTATTACCATCGAGGATCCGATTGAATTTTTGCATCATTCCAAAAGATGTCTGATCGCCCAGCGGGAAGTGGAAAAGGACACCGCTTCTTTTACGGCCGCCCTGAAGCGCGTTTTGCGTCAGGATCCTGATATTGTGCTGGTGGGAGAAATGCGCGATCTGGAAACAATCTCGGCCGCCATTACGATTGCGGAGACAGGGCATCTGGTTTTTGCAACCCTTCACACGAATACCGCTGTCCAGACCATCAACCGGGTGATCGATGTTTTTCCACCATATCAACAACCTCAAATCAGGACCCAGCTTTCCTTTATTCTGGAAGGGGTTTTATCCCAGCAGTTGGTTCCCAAAATAGGAGGGGGGAGAGTATTGGCGATGGAAATCATGATTCCCAACATGGCGATCCGCAATCTGGTGCGCGAAGACAAGGTGCATCAGATCTATGCCGCCATGCAAACCGGCCGAAGCCAGTCCGGAATGATGACCATGAATCAATCACTCGCCAATCATTACAAGGAAGGACGCATTACCCTGGAGGATGCCATCAGCTTTGCCACGGAAATCGAAGAGCTGAAGAAGATGATTAGTATTTGACAATCCTTTTTCGAATTGACAGTCTTCCCGCATGTTTCAAAAAGATCTTCTTAAAGACAAAGTGATTTTAATTACTGGTGGCGGAACGGGGCTGGGAAAATCAATGGCAATCGGATTTGCCCGCTTGGGGGCTTCCATCGCCCTCTGCGCCCGAAGAAGGGATGTGTTGGAAAAAGCGGCTGGAGAAATCAAAGGAGCGGGGGGGGATGTTTTGGTCGACACCTGTGACATCCGTAAACCCGACGAAGTGGAAAAAGTTTTTGACAATCTTTATTCAAAATTTGGGAGACTGGACGGTCTAGTGAACAATGCGGCGGGGAATTTTATCTGTCCCACGGAATATCTTTCCCCCAACGGTTTTGATGCGGTGGTGAGAATTGTTCTGCATGGAACTTTTCATTGCACACAGGCGGCAGCCAAACGGTGGATTGGGGAGCAGAAGGGGGGGCGTGTTTTGAACATGTGCACCACGTATGCCTGGACCGGTTCGGCATTTGTGGTTCCCTCTGTTTGCGCCAAGGCGGGGGTCTTGGCGATGACCCGGTCCTTGGCGGTCGAATGGGGGAAATACAAAATACGAGTGAATGCGATAGCTCCCGGTCCTTTCAAGACAGAACAAGCTTGGGCGAATTTGATGCCTGAAGGATTTGACGAAAAAATGGCAGCCAAAAATCCGGTGGGCCGAACGGGTGAACATGCGGAACTGGTGAACCTCGCCTCTTTTTTAATGTCAGATGGAGCCGAATATATCAATGGGGAATGTGTGACGATTGACGGCGGAGAATGGTTGCAGGGGGCGGGAGAATTTAACGGATTGCTGGAGTTGACCCCCGAAGATTGGATGGCTATCAAAATGAAGGCTGAATCGTCGCGCAAAAAGGAGTAAAATACTCTGGTCAAAAAAAGCCGCGTTCAACTTCTTGCCTATTGTTTTCTGCTGGCCATCACGTTTGGATTTTTTCCAGCGATTGATCCCGATATCTGGTGGCATTTGGCGAGTGGCCGGTGGATTCTGGATCATCAACAAATCCCCCAGTCCGATCCTTTTTCCTATACTGCTTTGGGAAACCCTTGGGTTCATCACGAATGGGGCGCAAGCCTTTTTTTTTGGTTCTTAACCCTTCTCTTTGGATTCAAAAGCATTAACATTTTGAAAATAATTCTTTTTGCCGGGGTTCTTTATTTTTCTGCCCGGAGAATCCAGTTTCATTTTCAAAACTCATCCATTCCCTTTTTTTCGGTTTTTTTTCTGGCGTTTGTCTGTCAGGAAAGAATTCTCGACCGTCCCCATATGTTCAGTCTTTTTTTTATTTCTCTTCTTTTTTGGATTCTTCAAAGAAACAATTTTTCTTTTCGTATTGTTGCTGGACTTTTTGTCATGTTTGTTTTCTGGGCCAATCTCCATGCGGAAGTTCTGTTGGGATTGGGGCTGGTTTTATTTTACTGGATTGTGCAGATCAAGAATCCTTATCGGAGTTTGATCTTTTTTCTTTCGGCTTTTGTTGTCTTGATCAATCCTTATTTTCTAAAAATCTATCAGTTTCCGTTTGAACATCTGGCGATGAAGGAAATTGTGGCCCACACGCTGGAATGGACAAGCCCGTTTGCAGAGACGTGGCGGTGGATGTTTACCTTCCAGGGGTATTATCTGCTTTTAGTTCTGACCGGTTTTGTTTTTTTGACCCGTTGGAAGAAACTGCCTACTTATCATTTAATCGTTGGGGTGGTGTTGGGCTATTTGTCGGCTCGCTACAACCGGTATACCGCTGAGTTTGCAATTTGGGCTGTTCCTTTTTTAATGGTTCAATCATGGGGGGCAATGGGTGGCCGAGCTGGAGGGGGCCCCCGGCCCAAGGGGCCCCCTTCGGGGCCAGCGCGCAGTGAAAGGAGCACTGCCGGGGGGGGAAGCGAGGACAGGACCCATTGTCCCCCGAATTGGATTAAGGGGGGCATTTGCGGATTTGTTCTTTTCCTGCTTTTGTGGAGAGGGGTTCCTTACCAATGGGGAGAACCCTGGCAAAGGCATGGCTGGGGGATTGATCAGCGGATTGCCCCCGTAGCAGAAGTTAATTTCATAAAAGATTATTCTCTTTCCTCTCGTATTTTTGCAAAAGACAGTTTGGGTTCTTATCTGATTTTTGAAAACTTTCCGGTTTTTATTGACGGTCGAACCCCCCTTTACGGAAATGATTTTTTCAGGGAATATCAATCCGCCTTGGACGATCCGAATGTTTTTGAACAATTAAGAAAGAAATGGGATTTTGGAATTTTGCTTCTTCCCCGCTTTTGGGCCTCGTCGATGAAAGGCTTGCATGAGTATTTGTTGAACAGCCCCGACTGGGTTTTGGTTTATTATGGGGAGACCGCTTACCTCTACCTCGATCGGCGGCCCGCGCATGCGGAGGTGATTGCTCAAGTGGGGACTATTTCATTTCCTCTGGAAGATTTTTCAACGAGTCATTAACAACCCCTGAGCTTGACACTTCCCTCTTCTTACCTTAAAAATCTCATTTAATTCCGCCTTAGCTCAGTTGGCAGAGCAGGTGACTGTTAATCACCGGGTCGCTGGTTCGAGTCCAGCAGGCGGAGCCCTTCGACTCGCTTTGCTCGCTCAGGGCACAGCCCCTCAAATGAGTGAAGCGAGTTTTTTTGTCTAAAACCTTTTTATCTTCTTCAATCATCCGATGGCCGCTATGACACCGGCTATACCAGGGACCTTGAACCCCCTTCGGGGGTTCATTCTCTTGGCACGGTGAAACTGAGGCATTACTCATAGAATCAGTTCCCGCTTTGCATGGAGCAGTCGATGGGATAAAATAAAAAAATTGTGCAAAAACTGACTCCCCTTATCCTCTTTTTCTATCTGGCCTTTCTCTCATTTGTGTTTGGCATCCACCCGGTGGGGGACTACGATATCTGGTGGCATATCGCTTCAGGTAACTGGATGTATGAACATGGGCAGATCCCCAAAACCGATCCTTTTTCCTGGACTAACCTGGGAGCTCCCTGGATTTATCATGAGTGGGGTTTCGGCCTGCTGGCTTCCGCTCTTTGGAATATGGGGGGAATCAAGGGGATTGTTTTGCTCAAAGTTCTCCTTCTTTTTTTGATTCTTTATTTTTCCTGCCGAAGCATCCAGATTTTAAAGCAGAATAATCAAATTCCTTATCTTTCACTCATCATCCTTGCTTTCCTTATCTTCCCCCGTGTTCAGCCGCGTCCTCACATGTTCTCGAATCTTTTTTATGTTTTTCTTTTCTATACCTTTCATTGTTATGCAGCAGGATTTTGGCACGATCGTAAAAGGTTATATATTATTCCCTTTCTGTTCATGATTTGGACCAATATCCATTGGGGGGCTTTGGTAGGGTGGGGGTTAATGGCTTTGTTCTGGCTCTCGCAGGTTTGGTTTTCCTTGCAGAAAGGGGACAAAAACTGTCATGGAGTGTTGTTCAAAGTTTGTCTGTTGTCCGGAGCCGCTTTGGTCGTCAATCCCAACACCTATCATGTTTTTACCTTTCCCTTTGAGCATCTCAACATGACTCACATTCTCCAAGGGACCCGGGAATGGTTTTCTCCTTTTGGCAGAAATTATGCGCGGTATTACGTCTATCAGGTTTATTTTGTTTTTTTCTTTTTGTCGCTGGGGTTGGCATTAATTAAGTGGCGGAAGAATCACCCTGACCGCACCCTGCTTTTGCTTCCCCTGGTCTATCTTTCAGCCCGGTATAATCGTTATATCGACATGTTTTTTCTTTTTTTTGTTCCCCTGCTGGCTGTGGAGTGGAAGGAATTGTCTTTTTGGAGGCATGATCGTTGGGAGAGAATCAGAAAGTATGGACAATCGACTGCCCTATTGGCCAGCGTGGCGGTTCTCACCATTCTTCTTTATACCGGCATTCCTTTGGGTTACGGATTGAAAGGGAATTATGCCATGGAATGGGGGACGATTCATTCCTTTACCGATTTTTTTCCGCCTGTTGATTTTTTGGAAAAAAACAATGTTGAGGAGCCGATTTTCAATTATTTTGCATACGGAGGCTTTCTCATGTTGAAAGGGTTTCCTGTTTATATTGATGGAAGGACTCCCGTGTATGGGGATGAGTTTTTCAAGATAGACTACATGGATGCGTTCACCAGCAGCGACCGATTTGAGGAGATCTGGAAGAAATGGAATTTTGGTGTTGTGTTTATCGCTGCCGGAGCCCGTTTGTCTCTCTACCTGGCCCATCATGACTTATGGAGAATGGTTTATGCCGATGATCATTGTTTTATCTTTCTGGATACAACCAAAGAATCAAACAAACCGATTATAGAAAAATATGGTTCTCCCCAGGAGGAAGAGGATCCGTTCTTGATGCTTGAAGGGGAGATGTGCTTTGATAACAGCTGATTACATTATGAAAAGATTTTCTCTCATGATTCTATTTTTTTACCTGGCCCTTCTCTCGTTTGTGTTTGGCATCCATCCGGTTGGCGATTTTGATATCTGGTGGCATATTGCTTCGGGCAACTGGATGTATGAGCATGGGGTTATTCCGAAGGCTGATCCTTTTTCCTGGACAAATCTGGGAGCCCCCTGGGTTCATCATGAGTGGGGTTTCGGCCTGCTGGCTTCCGCTCTTTGGAATATGGCAGGAATCAAGGGAATAATTTTGCTCAAAGTTCTTCTTCTTTTTCTGATTCTTTATTTTTCCTGTCGAAGCATCCAGGTTTTGAAAAAGAATAACCAGATTCCTTATCTTTCGCTTATTATCCTCGCTTTTCTCTTTTTTCCGCGTGTTCAGGAACGCCCCCACATGTTTTCCGATCTTTTTTATGTTTTTCTTTTCTACACCTTTCATCGTTACGCGGGGGGGCTGATGCCCGATCAAAAAAGATTATACATCATTCCTTTTCTGTTCATGATTTGGACCAATATCCATTGGGGGGCTCTGGTAGGGTGGGGGTTGGTGGTTTTGTTCTGGCTCTCGCAAGTTGGTTTTTCATTTCAGAAGGGGAACAAAAACTATCATGGGGTGTGGCTCAAGATTTGTTTGTTGTCCGGGGCCGCTTTACTCGTCAATCCGAACACCTATCATGTTTTTACATTCCCTTTTGAACATCTCAACATGACCCACATCATGCGGGGAACCTTTGAGTGGCTTTCTCCTTTTGGAAAAAATTATACCCGGTATTACGTTTATCAAGTCTACGTTGTTTTTTTCTTCCTGTCGCTGGGGTTGGCATTGATCAAATGGAGAAGGAGTCACCCTGACCGGACCCTGCTTTTGCTTCCCCTGGCCTATCTTTCAGCCCGTTATAATCGTTATATCGACATGTTTTTTCTTTACTTTATTCCTCTTCTGGTTGTGGAATGCAAAGAATTGGCTGTTTGGCGGCATGATCGTTGGCAGAGAATCAGAAAGTATGGACAATCGACTGCCCTGTTGGTCAGCGTAGCGCTTCTCACCATTCTTCTCTATACCGGTCTTCCCTTGGGTTATGGTGTGAAGGCTAGTTTCCAGATGCAGTGGGGCACTATTTATCCCTTCGCCGATTTCTTTCCACCAGCTGATTTTTTAAAAGCAAACAACGTTCAGGAGCCGATTTTCAACTATTTTGAATATGGAGGATATCTGATGTTGAGGGGGATTCCTGTTTTTATCGATGGACGCACCCCCCTTTATGGGGATGATTTTTTCAAGAAGAACTATACCGGTCCTCTCACAAGTAGCGACAGATTTGAAGAGACATGGAAAAAATGGAATTTTGGGGTTGTGTTCATCGATCGGAGAACCCGTCTGGCCGCCTATCTGGCTCATCACCCCCAATGGCGAGTCGTCTATGTTGACAACTATGCGATGATTTTTCTTGATGCGACCAAGGAGTCCAACAAGCCGATTATTGACAAATATGCTTACCCTCCGGAGCAGGTTGACCCATTTTTCGAGAAGAAAGGGGAAATGAGTTTTAGATGATAGTTGAGCCCTTTGAAGCTTTATAGAGAAACATTTTATAAACTTATTGGAGTCCCGAGGGAAACTGGCATGCGATTCTTCGGAAAAGCATTCGTTCTTGTTTTATTTTCAGCATATCTTTTTTTCTGGATTCAGGGGAATGGAGCCTGGCTTTTTGATCTGTCAGTTCAGCAGGGGGATGCGAGTCTTTTTCTGGCCCCTTTTCACTGGTTTGGTCAGCCATCCACAACTCTTCCCCTTTTTGTAGAAGAGAGCCGTTTTCTGATCCCTCCCGCTTTTGAACTTCTCTACCGCGGACTCCTTTTCGGGGTCGATCTCCCCACCGCTTCCAAAATAGTTCAGGGTTTTTGCCTTCTTCTCATTTTTGCTTCAGGGGGGATTGTCTGGCGTTTCTCCTCTCCCCGGAACCTTTCTCTTGGTTTGTTTTTTGTCTTTTTTCTGCTTCACACCTCTTTTGTAGTCAACCGGATCGCCGGTGGATTGCCCCGGGCCTTTTGTTTCCCGTTGCTGGCTTTCTGGGGGGCGTCCCGATTGGCAGAGACTCATAAAAACAAAATCGTGTTTTTGTCTATTGTCCTGGGGGCCCTTTTTTATCCTCCCGTGGTTATGATGATTCTTGTTACTGAAATCCTTCTTTTGCTCTCAAACAACAATTTTCTTTCGATTAAAACCCGGTTGAAGACGGGACTCTTGTTGGTCGGGCTTGGCATGGTTTTTCTTCTCCCGTTTCTGGTTCGGATCAAAAGCGCCGGTCCGATGACCTCTTTTTCCGAAGCCAAAAAGGATTATGCTTTCTCTATCAGGCCGTTGGGAAAAGAGAGGGTTTTCCCGCTTCCCGATCCGGGAAAAGCCGCTTTTTATTTTTCTCTCCCCTTGACCCCCCTGGAGGGGGAACCTTTTTCCGCATGGCCCGGACGAATCCATTGGGAGCATGATTCAACCTATGCCTTACTATTTTTCGCTGTCCTTGTTTTCCTTGTTCTGGTTCGACTCTCGAAGCCTCCCCGATTCAGTCTCCTCTTTTTGGCGGGATCGTTGGTTTGTTATGCCAGTTCTCTTTTTCTTGGATTGTACCTTTATTGGCCTGATACTTACTTTTATTATGGCGTCCTCTTGAGCGGTATTTTCTTTGTCGTGGAGATTCTCCATCGGGGCCGGTGGAGCGTGAGACTCAATGAATTCGTTGTTTCTTTTTTCGCACTCCTTGTTTTAGCTTTGACCGGAAGCGGAATTGTTGCCGGCAATGGTATGGATATCAATGAAAACAAGTTATCTTCCCTTTATTCAAGAATCAGTCTCCTCCCAGCTGATTCGTTGATTGCGGCCCATCCGGTTGATGCCAATGCCATTCCCTATTTTACGGGTCGCGGGGTGGTGGTAAGCGCAAAAACGCTTCAGCCTCTTTTAAAAAAGGTCTGGGAGGTTCAAAAAGTGCGAACGTTCGATCTGCTGGATGCACTCTATGCCCGAGATCCGATGACTATTGTCACCTTCAACCGTCGATATGGAGCCACCCATTTTCTGATCAACGAAGAGCGCTATCGGCCCGATTTCCTGGAAAGGCTGAAATTCATGGAGCCGTTTGATTCCATTATGCAGCAGTATTTGAAAAGCTTTGGTCGGGCGAGCCCGGTTTGGGAAAATATTCCTTCGGGTGTCATTGAATTCAGGGAATCTGGGTTTATCATGGTGAATGTGAAAAAATTACTTGAGGCTTGGGGTTACCCATATTGATGAAACAACCTTTTCTCAGTGGGAGCAGGGATTGTTGCATACGACTCTCGCCTTTCAGGGGATTTGTACAAGCCTGGGTTTTCAGGGGGGATGAATTTGAAAGAACCTATCATTAAAAAATTTGTGTTGTTAACGGAAAGAGGTTGGCGTGACTTAAGCCTTTCGGTTCTGTTGCTCTTCTTTATTTTCTATCTTGCCTATTGGTTTGTCGGTAATTCCGCTCTTCTTTTTGATCCCCTCTTTCAGAATGATGATGCCAGGACGCTGCTTTTTCCTTTTCATCTGTACAGTGCTGATCAGGGATTGGCGCGGTCTGTTTTGGCTCAAGAGATGCTCCATCAAAATCTGCCAGCGATTCGTTTGCTCTATTTTATATTCATCAAGCTGACCGATATTTTTTGGGCCTCAAAAATCATCCAGGGTATTTGTTTTCTGATTGTTTTTGTTTCCGGTGTGATTCTTGCCAGGTCCAGGCGTTTTGGGCCAGCCGGCGGGGTTTTGCTCGTTTTTCTTTTTCTTCACAACTCTCAAGTGGTCAACCGGATTGCCGGAGGGATGCCCCGCAGTTTTGGTTTCCCCCTTTTTTCCCTCTGGGTTGCTGGCATTTTAGCCAATCATAAAATCGCCAGAGCCATCAGCTGTGGGGCTTCCGCGCTTTTTTACCCTCCTGTCATGCTCCTGATACTGGGGGCCGAGGGAATTCGTTGCTTCACGGGGGGATTCAATCTCACATCTCCCTTCTTTTGGAAGAAAGTCCGATTTTATTTCTGGCTGGTGGGGGGAAGTTTTTTTATTTTTTTTGTCTCCATGTCTTTGGTAAAAAGTGAAGGACACACGTTTACCTTAAGCGAGGCGAGGGGGAATCCTGCCTTTGGTCATGAAGGTTTCTTAACCCATACCGAAGGAATTCCCTTTGCTAGTCCGGCAGAATTGTTTGCAAACAACTTTCTGTCTCCCTTCAGAAATTTACCCAATGCCAATTCTGACAGGGGAGAGCAAAGGGAAAAGGCCTTTATGCTTTTTTCTTTGCTGGAATTTTCTGAGGGGGCATCGCTGCTTTTTATTGTCCTGTTTCTTCTGCTTGTTTTTTCAAGGCAGACTCCCCGCCCCCCCGGCCTGGTCGAACTGATTATTAGCTCCATGGTTATTTATGTTCTGTCCCGATTTTTTGCCTTTCGGCTGTATGTTCCTGAACGGTATTATTTCTATGGCATGACCGCAGCCGGCAGTCTGCTGGCCATTTCGGTTTTGGGCCTATTGAAACCCCAGGTCAAAAAAATTAGTCGATCCCTTTACCGTAATGTCGCTGTGATTATTTTTATGTCTGTTCTTTTGGCGACCAGCGGAGGAGGGGCTCTTTCCAATAACGGGGTGACTATCGAAGGATATTCTCATGCCGATCTTTTTCATTTTATCCGTTCTCTTCCCCCTGACGCTCACATTTTAGCTCACCCGATGGAGGGGGATGACATTCTTTATTGGGCCGGTCGTGACAGCATGGGGGGGTACGAAACCTTGCACTTGTTTAATGTTGAACTGTGGGAAAGAAGGAAGAGAGAAATTGAGGAGATTATTCAGGCCCTCTACTCTGTGAACTCTTCGGATTTGATTGCCACTTGCAGAAAATATGGCATCACCCATGTTTTGGTCAACAAGGAGTATTATCGGGATGATTTCAAGGAGCGGGCGCTCTATCTTGAACCTTTCAAGAGTTTTGCCAGGGAGCTTTTGGCGCCGATTAACAGAGAAGATCTTGTGTTAACCCGGATTCCGTCACCAGCGGTGATCTATGAAGAAACATTCTATCAGATTGTTGATGTTTCCCGATTAGAGCTGTTATGGAACCAACGTTAATCTGTTCAGGGTTTTACCATGTCTTGAAGAATAGCCGTTATCGCGCTTGAAGAAATCGACTCGTCAATGTTTTCCTCGTCAACATAAATATCAAACCGTCCTTCCCCGAGATTCTTCACTGCCTCTTTTACTTGGTGCTCGTAGGTTTGGTATTTCAAGCCCCCGTAACAACATTCATTGTATCGCGCGATCACCTGCAGTTGATTTCTTTTTTCTCCGGTCGATCCCAAAATATACAAGTCCAGGTAATCGGCGATTTCCAGGAGAGGGGGGTAGGTTTCCTCAAAATCTCCCCAATCAAATTTATCTCCTGAGCGAAGATAAAACGGATAAGAGCCGGAAACCGGGTAACTTTTTGTAATTCGAGGATCAATGGCCGCGTAAACAGTGGTTGTCCATCCTCCACCACCGGGGCCGATCATAAAGATAGGTTGTTGGGGATTGTTTTTTTTAAAAAAATTAACAACCGCCGTAACCGGTTCCATAAAAAACCGGATTGGGTAATCCAAGAATTTGAATTGATCATGGAGTTCAAGCTTGAGGGAACCCAGTTTGCCGATATCAACCGTGGGATGATTGTTTTCCCCCAAAAGCGGCATCGACAGGGCGGCAACCGTATAGCCGTAGTAAATGAGGTTTTTGAGCACCAGTCCTCCTTTGCTAACAGGACCTTGATGTCCTTCATGGTAAATTACTACACCTTTTTCATTATTTTCCTGGGGATTAAATAAATAGATCACAGAAGAGAGACCGTAATCCATGGTTGCAATGTATTGATCGACTCTTTTTAGATTTTCAAAATCATCCAGAGCCTTGACCTGCATGTCTGATTGGGCGAGCTCTGGAAGAAGGTGGAAGGGAAGAGTGGACTTTCCCCAAATAGCCCGAATAAGTTCCTGCCGTTTCTTCTCCACATGTTCCTTTGTTTTGATGTTGATCTGTTTATCGACATGAACATTTTGATAGGAGGGATCGAGGCGGTAGTAACGATCGATAATATTTTCATCAACCGCTTCCTGTCCCTGGAGTTCTTTTTTTTGGAATCGATCACGAAGAGAAAAATGAAGTTGCATCAGATATTCGTGGTATCCGGGCAACTGGGGTTTGATGATATAAACACCCAGAACAACTCCTCCCAGGAAGGTAAAAAGCAGGGTGACGTAGTATCCCCGTTTTTTAATAGTTTTCATGAGGGAAACAATTTTATAATATTCAAGATCCGATGCGCAAACCTATTTTTTTCATTCTGTTCATTGTGATCAGTTCTTTGGGGCTCAATTTTTTTCTCAGGCACGCAGAGCCTTCCACTGATCTGGATGAATACGCCTGGTTTTATTCAAGTTATTATTATGAACTGGCCTTCAAAAAGAGAGACCTCCATCATTCTGACTGGAAGTCCCAGGATGCCCTTGATCATCCTCCTCTGGCAAAGTATCTTTTTGGTTTTGTCCGGTCTCTTCAGGGAGTTCACCTGGACAATCTTGATTTTAAAAATTGGTGGTTTAGAGAGGCTGACGACGATTTAAGGGTGGATGAATTTTTGGAAAAAAATGCAAAGTTGGTTCCCGTTCAATTGCTTTTTTCCGGGAGGCTCTTGAGCACCCTCTCTTTCATAGGTTGTGCTTACCTGTTATGGTTCATCGTCTGCAGCTTTCTCTCAAACGGGACAGCACTTGCCTCTGTTCTGGTTTTTTGTTCCTTGATCCTTATCCATACATTGGCCGTTCAGCAGGTGGCCGACGGGATTTTTTTGTTTTTTCTTTTATTTGTCATTCTCCTCCAAGTCAGATGGGTCAGATCTTTAAGAGAAGGAAAAAATCTTGTTGGATTGAGTCTGTTGATCGGGATTTTATCCGCCCTTCTTTTCTTGACAAAAATTAACGGGATCTTGAGCCTTGGTGTTTTCTTGTTGCTCGGCATTTTTTGTATTTCCGGGAGTTGTCCTGAAACCAGGGGAAAAAACTTTAAACGGGTGATCCTGTCGGGCCTGGTGACCGGGTTAACTTTTACCCTTGTTTCTTATCTCTTGAACCCCTCATTTTATGAAGATCCGATTGGATTTGTCCTCGCCATGTTTAAATATCGATCACAACGTTTGGCCTTACAGCAGATATTATTTCCAACAACCAGCATTCCCACACGGAGTTTGCAAATTTCCGAGTCGTTTTCTAATATTTTGATTCGACCCGATCTTGTTTATTATTATCTGGGATTCCCTCTGTTATTAGTCTTTTTTCTCATTGGCTTGTGGCGCCTTCCTTTTTCCTTTTCGAAGGATCGCCCATCGGCTGTTGTTTTTTTTGTGAATGCTTTCATCTGGTGTGGCTTTATTTTTTATCATTACAGGATGAACTGGAGCCGATACCTCCTTGTGGCCACCTCTTTTTTTGCCGTCGTCATGGGGATGGGAGCCCATGAAATAGTGAGTGGTTTGCGGTGCACTATCGCGAGGAGGAGAGATTTTTTGATTAAAATTCCTGTAACTATTTTTTTGTTTTTTTTCTTTATGGCGCTGTCCCGAAACGTTTCGATTCACAGTTTCAAGGCCACCCATCCCTCATGGGTGATGGAAGCTTCCATCAAAACTCTCTTGACCCAGCTCGATTCCCAGCCGGATAAATTTTACAATCCTCATACGCTTCACTCGCTCGCGATGCTTTACCATCGAAAAGGGGATTTTAAGTCAGCCCAGAAATACCATGGCCAGATTATGGATTTACTGAATAAGAAATGAAAGGTATTCTATAACATCTATGAAAGGGGTAATTTTGGCAGGAGGAAGAGGGAGCCGGCTTGATCCGCTGACGGAAGTGACCAACAAACATCTTCTTCCGGTGGGGAGGGAACCGATGATATGGCATCCGGTTCGTCAACTCATTTCCGCATCGATTACTGACATCCTTGTTGTCACTTCCACCGAGCATATGGGGGATATAGTCAATTCGCTCGGTTCCGGAAAAAAATTTGGTTGTCAATTTACCTATCGGGTCCAGGAAGAATCCAACGGTATCGCGTCTGCCCTGGCCATGGCCGAGTCATTTTCGGCGGGGGATAAAGTTGTTGTTTTGTTGGGGGATAATATTTTTGAATATTCAATCGCCCCGCATGTGGCTGATTTTACCAGACAAGAAAAAGGGGCCCGGGTTCTTCTAAAAGAAGTGGCCGATCCCCAGCGTTTCGGAATTGCCGCTCTGGATGAAAAGCAGATCATCTCGATTGAGGAAAAACCTCAAAGCCCCAAAAGCAGTTATGCTGTGGTGGGGTGTTACATGTATGACGATCAGGTTTTTGATTTTATCCGGCAAATCAAGCCATCAGCGAGGGGAGAATATGAAATTACGTCGGTCAATTCTATTTATATAGAAAAACAAGAACTGGAATTCGGGATTGTCAAGGGACGCTGGACCGATGCTGGTACTTTTGACTCGATCATCGAGGCTAATCTTTTGCTGGTTGTCAATAGTAATAGAATTCTTGTCTAAATCAGCCTTTTTCTCTCAAAAAAACTCTTGGACAGAAAGAGGGCAAGCATGATATTTAGAATTACATGAAGTTAAAAGAAATAGATAATTCTAAATTACAGTATTATAATCCCTGGTGGGTCAGGGCAGAATTAATTGAGGAAGATCCAAAACTTGGACAGCTTCGCCAGGAAAGGTATGTTTGGCAGATTCCTCTTTTAAATGACTTTCCTCCGGCATCAGAGGGGGTCTTAACCTTGAGAGGCCCCCGTCAAATCGGGAAAACAACAGCCATCAAGTTGTTGATTCGCCGCCTGCTTTTGGATCAGAACCGGAATCCTCTCTCTGTCTTCTTTTTTGCTTGTGACCGTTTGGAACATTTTGACGAGCTTTATACCGTGATCCGTTGCTACCTCGATTACGCGCGGCCCCGCGTGACAGAACCCCTGTTTCTATTTCTGGATGAGATTTCTTTTGTTTCTCAATGGCAAAGAGCCGTCAAGGTTTTAGTCGATGAAGGACAACTCAAAAATGCCCTCCTCGTCTTGACCGGTTCCAACACCATCGATATCAAAACTTCCGCGGAACGCCTGCCGGGACGGCGGGGAACATTGTTCAGGCCCGACTGGCTTTTGTTGCCGCTTGATTTCGGGGAGTTTGTGAGTCTTGTTGAGCCGTCGCTCGCTGAAAAAGGAAGGGAGGAGGTTTTTGTCAGACATGGGGCGCTCCTCAAAAAACTTTTTGAGGATTATCTTGTGACGGGGGGATTTCCCGTGGTCATCAACCAATATTTCAAGAACGGATTTGTCCCCTCTTATCTTCACGAACTTTATTGGAACTGGATCGAGGGAGACCTTCACCGCCTTGGGAGAAACCCAGAAACTGCGCTGGCTCTGGCCGACCGCCTCAGCCGTCATCTGGGTTCCACTGTCAGCAGTTTCAAGCTGGCCCGGGAATCGGCCATGGCCTCCCATGTAACAGCGGGTGATTATCTGGATATTCTGGAAAGAATGTTTGTCCTGTTTCATGCCGAATGTTTTGTCATCGAGCAGAAAAAGAAAGACCCCAAAAAAAACAGGAAAATCTATTTTTGGGATCCCTTCATCTATTCAACCCTGATGGCAGTCAACCAGGGTTTTTTGGATGATGCTTTTCATTTTTCCAAAAGAACAATGCTGGCCGGAGAGTTTCGGCCTGCACTGGCAGAAATGTTGGTTGCCTCGAAATTGAAACGGAGAGACAATCCACTTTATTATGGAAAGACAGCCCAGGGGGAGGTGGATTTTGTTATATCCCAAAAAAACGATTTGTCCTGCTACGAAGTTAAATACAGGGAAAATCCAGGAACAAACTCTGCCGGTTCCCTCCCCTTGACGGTGATTACAAAAAACAGATTTGACATGAATGCCCCTGTCAAGGAGATTCCCCTGGAATTGTTTTTGGCTTTTTGAGCGGGCAAACAACTTTATGACAGAATCATGGCTGATCACCGGCGGGGTCGGTTTTATTGGAAGCAATTTTGTCCGTTTGAGCGCCCAGCGCAAACGGGAACGCCTGATTATCCTGGATGCGTTGACCTATGCCGGAAATCTGGAAAATATCGGTGATCTTCTTGATCCGTCCCGCGTCATTTTTATTAAAGGGGACATTTGTGATCATTTGTTGGTATCCCGGATTTTTCAGGAATACAAAATTGATAAAGTCATTCATTTTGCCGCCGAGAGTCATGTCGACCGATCCATCCTGGGTCCCTCGCCTTTCATCAAAACAAATATTGAAGGGACTTATAATTTGCTGGAATGTGCTCGTTCTTCTTGGAAAGAAAGAACGGGGCCTCTTTTTTTGCATGTTTCCACCGATGAAGTTTTTGGAATGTTGGGTTCTCACGATTCCCCTTTTACTGAAGATTCGGTTTATAAGCCACGAAGTCCCTATTCCGCTTCGAAAGCCTCGGCTGACCATCTGGTTCTAGCCTGGCACCATACTTTTGGCCTTCCGGTTGTTATTACAAATTGTTCCAACAATTACGGCCCCAGACAATTTCCCGAAAAATTGATTCCGTTGACCATTTTGAATTCGCTGGAGGATAAGCCGATTCCCGTCTATGGGGATGGGCTTCAGGTCAGGGATTGGATTCATGTGGAAGATCACTGCCGGGCTCTCTTTCAGGTTATTGAAAAGGGAAAGAGGGGAGAGACCTATCTGATTGGTTCCCATAGCGAAAGGAATAATCTGGAAGTGATCAATCAAATTTGTGATCTGGTCGATGAAATTTTGAACAGGGCTCAAGGCTCTTCCAGAAAATTAATCACCCCTGTCAAGGACCGTCCGGCACATGACCGGCGTTACGCGATCAACAGCCAAAAAATTCGAAAGGAGCTTGGTTGGAAGCCGGTTTTTTCTTTTGAAGAGGGACTTCGGGATGTTGTTCGATGGTATAGTGAAAACAGATCCTGGGCTGATCGGGTTCGATCGGGAGACTATCGACGGTATTATGAGACTCAGTATGGAGAAAAATAAAGTTTTTTTGAGTTCCCCCCCCAGATCATCGATTTTTCATCTTCCGTCAGGCCGATTTCAGACGATAACTTCTCAAAAATTTCCGCCTGTTTTTTGGGGGAAGCGTAAGGAAAATCGCTCCCGAACAAAATTCTTTTTTTGTCCGTATGGCGGATCAATTTTTTAAGGTCGGAGAAAACAGATGAGTCCTCGAGGTATTGAAGTGAAAAGGAGAGATCATAGAAGATATTATCCAGGGGTCTTAAGTGGCAAAAGTATTTAAGGACTTCGTATCCCCCTGAATGGGCGACGACGATTTTTCTTTGGGGGAAGGTTTGGGCTATCTGGATGATTCCTTCCAGGCTGGGCTTAAATTCCAGTTCAGGGCCGTAATAGAAGGCGTCCACAATAACAGGCAGTTCGGCCGGGGCGAGGGAGAGATTCTTGATCAATTCGGGATAATCGTTCTTTCTGATTTGCTGATCCCGGCTGTGAATTTTGAGAGCTCTTATTTTTTTTGCTTGAATCTCCTTCAGGACAAAATCGAGATTTTTTTTATAGTCAAAAACCAGCGTGATGGAATCTCCAGCCGGAACCTCTTTTGCCTTCTGCCTGTACTGGTCTACAAAATTAAAAACGATGTTCCGGGCGGTCACTTGAAGATCATAATCTTCAAGCCCACCTTCCAGATGCACCAGACCGTCGATGATGGATGAGTTCATATCAGTTCCCTGGCATTGGCGATTGCCGTGTTATCTGCCAATTTATTGATCGCAAAAAGCAGAATCCATCGCCCTTCAAAATCGAGCCAGCGGCTCCCGGTAGCGGGATCAACAATATCAACCCCATGGGGGATCTGGGCGTTAAAATAAACCACATCGCCGATCTCGCAGGCTGCATCGACGTCCACCTTGATCCCATTTTCTTTTTCAGCAAAGCCCCCCCCTTTCATAAAATCTTTTCCTTTTTGCGACATGATCAGCATCGGAACGGCAATCTGGTGATGATCCACAGGATCACTATGTTTATTCATCCCCCCTGATCCCTTGGGATAAAACTGAAAGGAAAGTCGGGCAGCGCACCCCTCTTCGGGAGTCCTTCCAATAAATTTATTTTCCGGAAGACCGGTGATCAGGTTTTTAATTCGGTAAACATCTCGCGCCTTATCAAACAGGGCAAATACATCCTGGTTCCAGGGAAAAAATGAAAATTGATGAAAACAGGCCTTCACGTAGGAACGTTCATCCCAGATATTCATCCGGTGAAAATTGGGGGCCCCTTCCTCGATGGGATGATAATTGGGAAGAGAATTCTGGCCGACTCTTTTCAGATAGTCGCGGATTTCCAAAACCATCTCCGGCGGATAAACCCTTTTGGCAATGTAGATATCCCCCGCCAGGATTTTTTCCTTCATCAGAGAAATTTTCTTGGGATGATCCAGAACCTCCTCCTGATTGAAATAACAAATGTCACGGGCAAAAACTGTCATTTAATAATCCCTTTCATAGTCCACCTGCACGGCTGACTCTACCTGTTTTTCCCTGAGGAGAACTTGAGATCGATCAGTGCCATGAACCACGAAATAACCGGGTCTGTCCCGGCTGTCCTTGATCGGCTTGATCCACCCCCCCTCCTTGATTTCCAGATTGAACTCCAGCAAATCATTTTGCAAAAGATGCCTGTTGATGTAAATTTTTTTTATTTTACCCGGCTTGAAATTATAAAATTTCAAAATGGCAAAACGTTCCTTGTAGTTCTTGATTTTGATTTCATGGGGAATCCCAAAAATATGGGAGAGAAGAGCTTTGGCTGGTGCAAAACCGGTCAAGTAGGGAATAATTTTACTGCTAATACTTCCCCCTCCTCCCCGTGCCGCGATTTCAATCAGGTAAGGCTTTCCCCCCGAGACCTTGTATTCCCCATGCGTCATTCCAAAGGGAAGGCCCAGCGCTCTGATCACTTTTTCGTTGAGGTCAAAGAGGCTTTTTTCGAGCTCAGGAGCAATATCGGCCAGATACGTGTTTCGTTCATCAATACAGTCGTTGGAGTTGTAGTGGTATTTCTTTGTTAACGCCAGATTATAAATCAGATCCCCCTCTTTGTAGGCCTCAATCGAATACTCAAAACCCTTCAAAAATTTTTCCAGCAAAACACCGCGTGACCGGCTTTCCAGATAAGCGCTAGAAATGAGATCATCTTCCCGTCCATCGACGATTCGATAGACCCCCTTGCTTCCCTGCGAATTGATCGGTTTGACCAGCCATTCCGATTCATGACGGTGGAACCTGTAAAACACAAGGGCTTCAAGCGGGGTTTCAAAAAAATGATATTCCGGGATATGGAGGGGACAGGTTTTTTTCAGTTCCTCCCGCATGAGATATTTGTTGGTGAAATGGAGGGCTTTTTCGTAACCGATGCCCGGCAGTTTCAGGATCTCTGCGATATACGCCACTGTCGGAACCGAGACGTCGGTTTGATCGGTCACGATGGCATCGATCCGGTATTTTTGAGCCGCCTTGAGATTGTTGTGTTTGTCGGTGGTGTCGATCTGTTCATAGTAATCGGCGAGGGCCCGGCAGGGGGGATTCACGTTCATATCGGTCACCAAAACTTTCAATCCCATTGATTTGGCCAGCTGAACAAGAGGAACCTGGTTGTATCCACCACCGACGATGTGTAGGAGTTTATTTTCCATTTGTTTTTTTGTAACTCTTGAAAATAGCGTCTGCTTTGTCAAACGAGTCATCCTTGTTCAAAAAAATCGAGAACTCAAAAGGGAAATAGTTGTTTCTGAAGACCACATTTTTTGTCAAGGAAAGAGCGATCTCTATTATTTTCTCCGGGTTGGCATTGAAGATCAGCTCCTCATGATAGTCAACTCGATCGGTAACAAAATTGGCGGCCACCCCAACCCTGGAAATTTTGAGAGCGGAAGTCATGACTTCCCGGATAAAATCGTAATTATTCCCCTCTACCAGCTTGAAATTAAACAGACCGGAAATGAGTGACATATCATGAATTGGAATTATCTTTTGTATTTGCAGAAAATTTCCCTCTATCAATTTAAAATCGGGATTTTGACCGTACAATTCATTTCCCTTTTCTACTAGAACAGGTGTCAGTTCGATGCCGGTATACGATTTGATCTGGCGTGGTTTTAAGAAGCGGTATAAATCTCCAAAACCGGCTCCAATATCAAGCACCTCCATCCCCTCAAAATTCCATTGAGAGGCCAGTATCTCAAAGCGAATTTCCTGCCTCCCTTTTTCTCCCCATCCGACCGCTTTTTGGGAATAACCGTATTCGTGGAAACGACGGGTGTATCGATCGATCACTTTCGCTGAATCTTTTTCCGAGAAATGACTCATACAAGAATTGCCAATCCCAGTCCCGTTTTTCCAAAATCGTTTCCATTATAAATCAGGTAACGGTTTCCTTTGTGGTCAAACACAAAGGCATATTCGATCATCTCGCTGTCCCAACCGGAGGGGGAGACATCAATTCCCACTTCCTCATCTTTTCTCACGAAATGAATTCCATCCCGTGATTCTGCATAGCCGATCCGATAGCGGGAACCCCGGCAGGAATACCACAACCGGTAAAGTTCTCCGTCCTTCAAGATCACCGGCTTTCCAATAATATGTTCCTGCGCATTTTTATAATTCACAATAATCTCCCCCTTGCGAATCCAATGAATTCCATCCTCAGACAAAGCCAGTTTGATATTGTAAAAGGGCCTTGGGCTTTCAGGGTGTGCCTCCCACTTGTCAAAAGAGGTATAATACATTTTCCATCTCCCTTTCTCGAAAAGAACAGAGCAGGAACCGGTGCTGACCGGCTCAGCATCGGTTCGTTCCAGAATCGGAGCACGCGAGGCTCTCTGAAAAGTTTTTCCACCATCGTGACTGATGGCAAGCCCCGTGCTGTTTTGAAATCGGGTTAAGCCTCCCGCAACCCACCCGACATAATACATGTAGATCCGGTTGTCCTTTTTGACGAGCCAGGGGTAGGAAACCCCGCTCTCGTCGAACGAACCCATTTCTCCCACGTCGAAAACCGGTTTTGGCGATATGGAAATAACGCGATGTTTTTCTCCCTCCAGAGAAATTTCCACAATCCCGATGCGCGAAACATTGTTTGTATCGCGGCCGGTCAGATAAACCAGGGCCCTGTTCTCAACAATGTCCACAAAACTGGGGCCGGCATGGCTCGCCATCCAGTAGAGAGCCGGATCGGGTTTGATTAAAACTCCCAACTTTTTCCATTTCATAACCGAACCTCACCCAAAAAGATCATCAACGATGCCGACAATAGATCAACTTTGCTTTTGCACTACTGATGACAGACCAGGGAGGAAATTTTCCCTTTACAACAGCATTGGCACCTACCACCGAATTTTGTCCAAGTACTGTACCCTCTAGAATGCAGGCCCCTATTCCAATCCAACTACCTTTTCCGATTAAAATTTCTTTACCCTGCTTATTAGGTTGTTGCATAATGGGCACATGGGGATGTGAGAAAGTATGATTATTATCTCCAATAAAAACTCGCTCTGAAACAAGGACATTGTTTTCAATGATGATCGATTTTGTACATGAGATAAGAACAAATCTACCTATTTGAATTTCTCGATTAAAATGGATTTGTGAATTGTAGTAATAATCTTTTTTTCTGAAATCATTTTTGTAGCGTGGAGAAATGTATTTTATGAGATAGGAGAGGTCCTTATAAGCATGTATAAAAGCCCCCTCTCTGATGCTTGTTTTATCCCCAATATATATATTCTGAGGGTTTAAGATCCGAAAAGGGGGAGCAATTTTGGCGTCAGTCCCAAAATAACCGAACAAATCTTTTTCTTTTTTTGTTAAAGGTACTTTCTTCTCTAGTAACGTATCCATAACTGTGACTTTTTCCAAGATCCTGTAGAAAAAATTATTTAAGTTTCTTTATTTGAGTTACTTTTGTTGCAAGTTTTTTCACCTTTTTGGCCACCAGGTAATTCATCGTTCGATCCGTCATCCGGTTGACCTTGTTGTCCATCCAGTGAATTTGAAGGGAAAGACGCGAAAAAAATCCGCCAGCCAGAGAAATTAGATCGCGGCGAGATTTACCGTTATTTCCGATAGAAACGCTGTTAATTATCGCTTCAATCCGCTCTTGGTTGGCTTTCATCGAGTCCATCAGTGCCGTTATTAGTTCCGGGCCTGGCTGGTTGGTGTTGTCTCCTGTAATGTAGATATTGATTTTCGGATTGAGGTGCTCAATCCATCGGTCGTCAATCGGATTCAAATTGTATTTCAGATTACTATGGTTTCTCTCTAACGAGATCAATCGGTCGATTTTATAGAAAGGCCAATCGAGGATCAGTAAAATATTCCGCGCCAGGCCTGCCATAAATTGTCCTTCTTCCTGGGCTTCCTGCATAAAAGTATCGCTGTTTAATTCATCATCGCCGAGTCGGCAGAATTCCATGAAGATATTTTTTGAAAAACCCATCAATTTGAGAATCCAGGCGATTTCAAAAACTGACAGTGTTCCCTTGTCAAGACGGGTCAGGAGATAGCCCGCCAGAGCGGCGGCACCGGCCGGTTCCGGTTTTTTGACATGGCATTGGATAAAATCAATTTTTTCAATTTGTGAGAGTTTTTGGAAATCGGGATGACAAATGCTTCGATAAAGATCTTCACCATAAATAAGCGCCTGGGCAAAAGGATTCAGGGTGTGAGTAGCCGGATGGAAGGTTGATTTCCCATTAAAAGGGCCCTGATGGTCCATGCTTTCTTTTAAAATTTCGTAGCAACGATTGCCGTTTGAATAAGAGCTGGATCCCAGCCCCACGTAAGCAGTACCTCTTCCGGAAAGATGTTTTTCCACCACGACCCCCAACAGCTGGGCTAATGACTGGAGATTGGCAATATCGAAAATGCCATGAATTCTGGTTTCCATATTTTTTCCAAGAGTCTTGCTGTCAATGAATTGGCTTAAAGCCGGAAAGAGTGAGTTTAAATCGCTTCGGGTCTCCTCCGATAAGGGGGAAGGATTTCGGATGATCATATCAGCCATAACCGCCGCGGCCAGGGCCGCACCGATGGACGCCTGGTTCCAGGTGCAGACCGCTTTTGTTGACGGATCAAGGTTTAAAATTTCTTCCAGCATGAGCAGGTAGGGGACCATCAGTCCGCTAATTCCTCCTTCAATGCCGGAATTGACCACCACCTTGTTTTCATCAATTTCACATTTAAGGCTCGCGAGCGTTTGTTGAATCAGGGGATCTTCCAGCAGGTCGACAAACTTTTTTCCTTTTTCATTGGCAATTTTTGTCAGCGCGAAAAAAAGAAGGTTTTGGACCTCTTCGCGCGACTGGGGGTTGGTGGGAAAAAAATATCCTCCGCATAACAGGGCGTCCCTCAAAGCCCCCGGATCCCTTTGCTGGCGGTTAATGTAGGTTCGCAAACGGGTCAAGGGAGGTTTTTCAGCCTCCAGACTCCGGAGCATGGTTGTTTTTTCTTTGTTCATAAAATCGGCATTTTCATCCGGACACCAGATGATCAATCCCCCCTCATCCTGATTGAGCAACTTGAAAGTTTTATCCCGCAGGGTCAGGGGGGCCTGTTGCATATAGCGGAGAGCCTGATGAATCGAGATTCCCATGTTGGAGGAGGTGGAACAGACAATGGTTTTTTGTGCAAAACAGCTCCAAAGGGCAATATCCAGGAGAGTTATTTCCATGAGTTCTTCAAAATTGAGGGAAGGCAATTCTTCTTTGCTGAAAATGGGTGAACCTTCCGGCGACTTTCGCGTCGATAAAAAATCCATTTTGATTGCTTGCAGTTTGGGGGGGCTTAAAGAGGCGAGTTGATTGAATGAGCGGATTACCTGATCGGCCATTAATCCCAGGGCATTGAATCCCTTGATGCAGCTGTCGAACTGTTTCCATCCTCGTAAAAAATAAATGTCCTTTTGAGCGAGCAGACCAATGAGGGGAGCGGGAAAGACGAGAGAATCATTCTGTTCCTGATAGGGGAGGCTGTTTTCCGGAGTTTTGGC
This sequence comes from Nitrospira sp., assembly GCA_005240075.1. Classification (GTDB taxonomy): domain Bacteria; phylum UBA10199; class UBA10199; order UBA10199; family SBBF01; genus SBBF01. The sequence continues at coordinate 19,399 of SBBF01000040.1, read as the reverse complement.
TTTGGGGGGAAAAATTCCCAAACGAAGGGCGATCTTGACCGTCATCAAGGCCGTGTCCATGATTGCTGATTCAGAGAGGGGACGAAGAGCTCGCACAACGATATCCCCCTCCTCAACAAAGTCGGTGGCAATTTCCGGAATGTGCGTGTGTAGATAAGCGTTTTTCATTGAGAAGAAATATTTTATCAGAAGGAGAGAGGGGGGGCAAATGCTTTGCGGACTCAATTGACTAAAGAGCTTTGATGACCTCTTTCAAGACCCAATCAATCTGCTTTTCAATTCCAATCCATAAAGGAAGTCTTACCAGACAACGGCTTACTCTGGCGGTGACCTTCAAATCTCCGGCCGTGCGCCCCTGTTTTTTCCCGGCGGGGGAGGAGTGTAGAGGGACATAATGCGTGACCGCCTGGATTCCTTTTTTGTTGAGGGCCTTGATCAACTGATCTCTTTTTTTGGGGGAAGGAAGAATAATATAATACATATGGCCGTTGTGCTGACAGGTTGATGGTACAACAGGTCGGGTCAGTTTTTCCTCTTTTTCAGCCTGCTTTAACCCTTCATGATAGAGATTCCAGAGTTTTAATCGTTGATTGGTAATTTTATGAGACTGTTTTAATTGGGCATAAAGAAAAGCAGATTGAAGTTCGCTGGGCAGGTAAGAAGAACCGACTTCAACCCAGGAATATTTATCGATCTCCCCCCGTACAAATTGCGAGCGGTTTGTTCCCTTTTCGCGTATGATTTCAGCTCGCCTGATGAATTTTTTCTGATTGATTAAGAGAGCCCCTCCTTCTCCACAGGAAATATTTTTTGTTCCGTGAAAACTGCAAGCGGAGAGATCGCCCAAGCTTCCCAGCCATTTTCCCTTGTACCGGCTCAAGAAAGCCTGTGCCGCATCTTCAATGAGATACAGATTATTTTTTTTGGTAATTTTTTTTATTTCATCCATCTCACAGGCGACCCCCGCATAGTGAACGGCCACAATGGCTCGAGTTCTAGGGGTGATTACCTCTTCTATTTTTGTCTCGTCCAAATTTAAAGTATCAGGGCGTATGTCGACAAAAACGGGGACTCCCCCTCTTAAGACAAAAGCATTCGCTGTTGAAACGAAAGTATAGGAAGGCATGATGATTTCATCTCCCGGTTTGATGTCCAACAGCAAAGCTGACATTTCCAGAGCCGCGGTTCCTGAAGGGGAGAGCAAGGAATGATGACAATCTAAATGCTGATTCAGCCAGCTTTCACATTTTTTTCCAAATTCTCCATCCCCGACCAGGGAGGATTGGGTGAGGGTTTTTTTTAAAAACTGGATTTCAGTTCCCACCAGATGATTTTTGGTGAAAGGAATGTGGATACTGTCTTTCATTTACAGATTTATTTTTTCGTCGATAATGTAGAGGGGTCTTTGTTTGACCTGATCGAAAATTTTTCCAATGTAAATTCCCAGGATTCCCAGTGACATCAAAATGACCCCGGTTGAAAAGAGCATCAACACCATGGTGGAAGCCCATCCCTCTTTAAAACCATGCACAAAGTACATCACAACCAGATAGATAATGCTGGCCATAGCAATCATGCAAAAAACAAAACCGATGGAAATGGACAGGTAGAGGAGTTTGTGGGATTGGGACACGATTCCATCAATCGAGAGTTGAAGGAGCCTTCTGAACGTATACGAACTTCCTCCCCGCTGGCTTTTTCCGTGAATGACTTCCACGATCGCTGAGTTGAATCCCAGGCATTGAAGGAGAAGAAGGTAATGCCGGTGGCTGTCTTTGAATTGGCAAAAGGCCTCGACCACCTTTCGGTGAATGAGCGAATAGGCCCCCACGTCCGGGCGGGTGACCGTGTTTCCCTCTGAGAGCCAGTTAAAGAGGCGGGAGAAAAGATGGGAGAAAAAATTTTTTAAAAGGGGATGTTCTCTTTTTTTCTTTCGGGTATAGACAATCTCGTATCCTTCAAGAGCTTTTTGATAAAGAGAAGGAATGTATTGGGGGTCATCCTGCAGGTCGCAGTCCATTACGATGACAAACTCCCCTTTGGATTGGGCCAGCCCTGCGGTGATTGCACAGTGCTGTCCAAAATTTCGACTAAACCGGATTCCTTTGATGCGCTTGTCCTGTTGGCCCAACGCGATAATCTGCTTCCACGATTCATCCCGGCTTCGATCTTCAACCAGAATGATCTCGTAATGAGGGGTTACAGGTTCGAGAGCCTGATAAAGTCTCTCACACAAGGTCTTCAGACACTTCTCAGCGGAATAGACAGGAATGACGATTGAAAATAACATTTGATTTGGGGCCCTTTCGGCCCCTTTGTTGCTACTCGCATTATTATTTTATGGGCCTCAAATGGCCCCAAACCCCACGTTCACAACTGGCAAAGCCAGATTGTTCACTGGACAGTACTGTAATTCATTATCAGTCTACTTGCAACACTCCATCATAATGTGGGTGTAGGGGAGCCTTAAAAGATCATGCCGGATGTCAACAACAATATTTTTGAAGGCTACACTAGCCAGTTGACGATACGCCTCTTCATATCTGACGAATTGACCCCGGTCGGCTGATAAAAGGAGACGACTGATGAAGGGCTGCCTTTTCTGATAACAGCCATCAATGGTCACCAGTCTTCCGGAGGGTTTGAGTCTGGAATAGGCGAACCGAAACAACGTTTGGGCTTCGGCGTCGTTCAAGTGATGCAGTACCCCCTTGGCCATTACTAGGTCAAACGAGTTTTGTGGAGCGATGTCGCTTTTTTCCGAAACCCCCTCGCAAAAAAAACGCCCCCGATGACCATATTTTTTTTGGGCCGTTTCGATATACTTTGAGTTGATATCAAACCCCACATAATCCACTTCCGGAAGTTGCTCAAGAATTTCACCCGTTCCACACCCGATATCCAGGACCCTGTCCCCTGGGGAGGGGCGGAGGTGGCGGCTTACAAAATAATCTTTCCCCAATTGGCTCGCTATCGTCCATTGAAATGCCCTGAAAAAAGAGGGAATTGAGAGAAGTGATTTGATCACAATTTTGGTTTACGAGCCACAAGAGTCAGATGGGTGACAGCCAATTCTTCCGGCGTGTATTTCTGGAATTCAGGGCTGAATGTTTTTTTGGTTTCCTCCGTGATTTGGCCGGCGCTTTCAGTTTTTTGTTCCAAAATTTCAAAACCGGCTTCTCTAAAGGCTTTAATATAATCTTTGGCGCGCCAGCGATTGGTGTACAGGTGGATATTTTCATCATTGAATTTGTCAGCCCATATTTTTCCGTCGTATTTGAGGAATTCATAGGGACGTGTAAAATCATCATGATCGCGCAAATCAATCCCGTGCGCGGTAATGCCCCCCGGTTTTAAAGTCTCAGAAATGCGAACGACGGTCTGTTGGGGGGTGATTACATGTTCAAGAGTGGAATGGGAGAAAACAAAATCAAGAACACCCGGGTTCATGGGAAAGTTGGACGAAAGGTAGGGATAAAGATAAACGATTCGGTCCTCATTGTAGACAACCTTGTTGTCTTTAAAATCAAAGGCCCGGTTTAAGGGAAACCGGTTTAATTCAGGAATAAACTGCTTGATCAAGAGCGACAGGCTTTGAAACGGAAGAGGATTGTAAAATTCCGGATCCTTGTAAATGTCCACACCATAATACTTGTCCACCCCTCCCAAGACCATCAGGGTGCCGCTGGCCAGGTTGGATCCTGGTCCAATTTCCAATAGGTGGAGCCCCTCAATCGAAGGAAAATATTTTTTGATGATCCCCATGTACATTGAATAAATACCGATGTTATAAACTGAGGAGCCATTGCTCTCCCGAAGACTTGAGACGGTATCCTGCAGTATTTTTTCTCTTACATAAAGGGAAAGTTCCGGCAGTTTCTGTCCGGTTTGCTCCTCAACAAAACTTGCAGGGGAGGGGGGCATTTCCGGCTTTTGCAGCTGTTGGAATACAATGACTCCACAGAGCAAAAGGATGAGAATCAACCAAAACGCATTTTTGTTTTTTTTATTTTCAGGATTCATGGGGAGTTCCTTTCGTTATTATTAATTGATCGGCATTTTATTCCTGATCAAAAAACGTTTCCACAAAAAATAAACAGGAATGCCCAATAAGAGAACGCTCACGGCAAAAAGGGAGCTTTTAGCCATGCTGATGAGGGATGCGATCATTGTCAGGCCGCTTAACAAGAGATGGAGAATCGGTGTCAGCGGATACCAGGGGACTTTGTAAGGTCTCTTCAAAGTGGGATAACGGTGGCGTAAAATCATCAGGGAGAGAACAGTAATGAAAGGAAAGATGCTCAAGGCAAATCCCATGTATTGCATGAGAAGATCAGGGTTTCCCACCAGAACATAAAGAATCGAAACAGCGGTGATCAGCAAAACAGCAAAAACCGGGGTATGAAATCGGAGGCTGACAACTCCCAAGGCGCTGAAAATGACTCTGTCTTGAGCCATGGAATAGCAAATGCGGGGCCCCACCATCAGTTGAACGCAAATGGACGATAAAAGTACCAGCACTATTCCAAGAGTCAGGCTGGCTGCAACTTTAGGTCCAAAAAGGTGTTGAGCCGCAATGGCGGCAATGGTGTTCTGGCCCGCCAATTCTTCAGCAGGAGCCGACATGAGGAATATGATATTCAGAAGAAGATAGAGGAGCATGGTGAACACAGTTCCCCCAATCAATGAAAGGGGGAGGTTTTTGTCTGGATTTTTAATTTCTCCGCCGATATAGGCCGAACTGTTCCATCCTGAATAGGCAAAGGAAACGATGAGGAGGCCGAGGCTTAACTGGGAAAAACTGTTTAAGTTTATTCCTGACGGAAAGGAAACGAGTCCGATCCGTTCCAGGTTGCTCCATTCGATAAAATAAATCCCAAATGCTGTGAACAAAAGGGCCACTGCAATTTTTAAAACGGCGAGACTATTTTGAATGGCTCGCCCCATTTTCATGTTCACCATATGAAATAATCCAAAGAAAAAAATAACGGCTGAGGCGGCTGTTTTTTGGGCAGTTTTTTCTGCGAAGAGGGATTCCGGAAAGGACATTGGTCCCAAGAGTTGCAGAAGGAAATTGTGAAAATATTCTGAAAGAGAGAGGGCGCAGGCGGCAATCGATGCGGAAAAGCCGACCAGAATAGAAATCCAGCCGGTCAGGAATGCAGGCAAGAGGCCAAAAGTTTTTTTGAGATAAAGATATTCTCCCCCGCAATCGGGCATCATGGCAGACAGCTCGGCATAACAAAGGGCCCCTGTCAGAGCGACAAATCCCCCTAAAGCCCAGAGAACGAGGGCCATTCCCCCGTTTTGCGTAATGGCCAATATACTGCCTGTTGAGAAATAGATCCCAGTTCCCACCATGGTGGAAACGACGATCAGGAAGGAGGTTAAGAACCCATGTGTTCGTTCAAGTTTCAATAAAAAATTAAAATTATAACTCATCTCAAGCAAGCTTGTCGATCCGATTTTAATTTCTTTAATTCCGGAAGAGTTTTAGATAAACTCATATCTTAATGAAGATATTGGTAACAGGCGGAGCTGGATTCATTGCATCGCATGTAGCGGATGCCTATCTCAAAGAGGGACACGACGTTATCGTTGTAGACAATTTGAGTACGGGGAAAAAAGATCATGTGTCTCACAATGTCCGATTTTATCATTCAAGCATAGAATCTCCGGAAGTTTTTCAGATATTGGAGAAGGAAAAGCCAGATCTGGTCAATCATCATGCGGCACAAATCGATGTGAGAAAATCGGTCGAGAACCCTTGTTATGATGCGGGGGTGAATATTGTGGGGAGTCTCAATCTTTTTGAGGCGGCCAGAAAATCAGGGGTCAAAAAATTTGTTTTTGCCTCTACAGGTGGGGCCATTTATGGCGAGCAAGACGCCTATCCAGCGGATGAATCCCACAGGACCGATCCGCAGAGCCCCTATGGCATTGCCAAACTTTCCGTGGAAAAGTACCTTCAGTTTTATTTTTGGACTTACGGTATTCCTTTTGTTTGTCTTCGTTACGCCAATGTTTATGGCCCCCGGCAGAATGCGCATGGGGAGGCGGGAGTTGTGGCTATTTTTACGGAGAAACTTCTGAAAGGGGAGACCCCTGTTATTTATGGCGACGGCACCCAAACGCGCGATTATGTTTTTGTTGAGGATGTCGCGGCTTGCAATCTGGAAGCGTTGAAGGAAGGGGTGAAAGGGATTTTTAATGTGGGGACCGGAATTGAAACGGATGTTAATACGCTCGCAGGGCATCTGCTTCAGTTGACAAGCAGTGACATCAAAATTCCCCATGCTCCCGCCAAACCGGGTGAACAGAAGCGGAGCGTCCTTAAACCGGGTGTTTTACAAAAAGATTCTCCTCTTTCTCTTCAGGCAGGACTAACAAAAACGGTCGAATGGTTCAGGAGTAGATGCTAGTTTTTTTTATTTTTTTTCTTCCACCAGGATTTTTTCAACCGGTGATTGAGTCATCTCATGAGACTGAATCAGGGATTTGTGGGCTTCAGATCGAGTCACGTAAACGTAGGCTGTATCATCATAATAAACTCATAATAAACCAGGGCCCATGAAGAACCTGTGCGGAACGGCCGGCAAAATAAAGAAACCCGGCAAAAACAATCACCGCAAATCAAACCAGCCCTTTAAGCCCAAAAAAAGAGAAAACAAAATAAAACAACATGCCGGCCCCCCATTCGTGGTGTAGCCAGGGTTTTCCATAGGCGGTGTAAGAAAAGGGATCGGTGTAAATGAAACTAGTGTGTTGCAATGTTCATGCAGCGCTTGATAAATTCCACCAAAGGTCAAAACTGCGCAACGGCTGATAACCAAAGACTACAGCGAGAAAGATGGCATAAATAATAAGTTTAATCTTTTGCATTGTTCACTCGATCCTCCAAGACCCCGGTTGATCGGAGATGTTCAAAAACCTTGTCTGCAAACAATTCGTTGAGTTCTTTTCCCGGATGAGAATTTGCCGGATTGGCCCAGAGTTGTCGTTCAGGCAGGGCATGAAAACGATCATACGCATCCGGAAAAAGATTAAGATAAGAAATTGAAGCTCCTTCGAGCAACGGAATAATCCTTTCAAAATGTTTTTTTACTTCTTCTCCAACATTCTGCGGAGTCAGTACAAACAGGAGGGGAATTTTATTGTCCCTGCTGAATTCTGAAACTTCTTTTAACAAGGACCTGTAACCGACCAGATTTTTTTCCGAGTATAATTTTTCAAGCCATGCGTTATACCCGTAATCATTAAAAAAATTTTTTTCCAGGATGTTGTTGATGCCACTAGCCACGAAATCGAGAAGATTTGGAAAGAGGAAGTGGGCAGGCCTTAAAAACCAGGTCCCCTGCCAGATGAAATGTTTTTGGGTTATTTTGGCCCAATCAGGATCATTTTCCACAAAACCGACAATCAGATAATCAATATCATAGTTGATTCCTTTTTTTTCCAAAAAATGAAACTGATTAAGGGTATTCCATCCTCTTTTTCCCCAACTTAAGACTTCAAACCGGGGGTAAGTTTCAGCTATTTTTTTTTCCAAAAGATGATTCCATGACTGGCCGTAGGGGAGTCCCTCTCCCCATACGAATGAGTCTCCCAAAATGGCTATTCTCTTCCTTCCGGCCGGTTTGGAAATAGTTCTGACTTCATCATTAAAACCGTCAGGATGTTGGGAGGCCCTTTCATAGTTTGGTTTGTTGATTTCCAGGTCCAAAGCTTTGAGGCGGGGAGGAATCCAGATTGCTTTGTTTTTTTCGGGATCCTGAAAATAAGGCAATCGGAGAACAAGTTCAGCAAATCCGCAGAATAAAAAAATCGTGGTGAGACTCAACCCCATGTTGAAAAGAGCAGTTCGCTTGCCACGAATAATGATCAGTCCTCCAAAAGCCAGTAATGAAAAAAATATTGAATTGATGACCTGTAATTGGGTTTTCTGGAAAAGGGGAAAGGAAGTACGGATCTCTGGGGGAGGTTTGAAGGCAAAAATTTCAACAAGAATATTAATGAGTCCGTAGATCAACAGGAACCACCCAAAAAAAGTGTAAAGTTTGTTTGTCTTGGACTGATGAGGCATTTTAAACTATTATTTTACTTCCAGATTAGGTATTAACCAAGCTCTTTCCTATGACATGTATTCTCGGTCTTTCAGGTTATTATCACGATGCGGCGGCTTGTTTGGTGGAAGAGGGGGAAATTGTTTCTGCCGCCCAGGAAGAACGGTTTACCCGCAAAAAACATGACGCCCGTTTCCCCAAAAACGCCATTGCGTATTGTCTTCAGGAACGGAAGATCTCACTCAGCCAGATTGATGCGGTGGTTTTTTATGAAAAACCTTTTGTCAAATTTGAGCGTCTTTTGGAAACCTACCTCTCTTACGCTCCCAAGGGCATCACCTCTTTTTTGACGGCCATGCCGGTCTGGCTTAAAGAAAAACTTTTTTTAAAAAACACCCTCATCAAGGAACTTAAAACTCATTTTGGTTTTGCGCCGGTGAAGCTCCTTTTTTCTGAACATCATCTCTCCCACGCAGCGAGCGCTTTTTTTCCCTCTCCTTACTTGAATGCGGCGGTTCTCTGTTTGGATGGGGTGGGGGAATGGTCCACTTCCACAGCCTGGCTGGGAAAGGAAAATCGTTTGACTCCTCTGTGGGAAATTCGTTTTCCCCATTCGCTGGGGCTGTTGTATTCCGCCTTTACTTATTACACCGGATTCAAAGTCAATTCCGGCGAGTACAAGGTGATGGGGCTCGCCCCTTACGGCAGGCCCGTTTATGTTCAAAAGATTTTGGATCATTTGATCGATCTCAAAGAAGACGGCACTTTTCGTTTGAACCAGGACTATTTCAATTACTGCACCGGCCTGACGATGACTGGAAAAAAATTCAGTTCCCTCTTTGAAGGACCGGCACGGCAACCGGAATCTCCCCTGACACAAAAGGAAATGGATCTGGCCCGGTCGGTTCAGGAAGTAACTGAAGAGATTGTGTTGAGATTGGGTCGGACTCTTCATCGGGAAACGGGCATGGACTATCTTTGTCTGGCGGGAGGGGTTGCGTTGAATTGTGTCGCCAACGGAAGGTTGCTGCGCGAAGGACCTTTCAAGGGGGTCTGGATTCAGCCGGCGGCAGGGGACGCCGGGGGAGCTTTAGGGGCTGCATTGGAAACCTGGCATCGTTATTACAACAAGCCCCGTATTCCCCAAAAAGGGGACAGCCTGAAAGGATCTTACCTGGGTCCTTCTTATTCCCATGACGACATCCGGCATTTTTTGGATTCTTCCAGAATTCCTTATCACTTTTATTCGGACGATCTTTTTTTTGAACAGGTAGCTGATGACTTGGCTCAGGAGAAAGTGGTGGGGTGGTTTTCGGGACGGATGGAGTTTGGCCCTCGTGCTTTGGGGGCCCGAAGTATTATTGGCGATGCCCGTTCCACCAAAATGCAGTCGGTTATGAATCTTAAAATCAAGTATCGCGAATCGTTTCGTCCCTTTGCCCCCGCTGTGTTGAGGGAGAAGGTTTCCGACTATTTTGAAATCGACTGCGACAGCCCCTATATGTTGCTGGTGGCTCCGGTCAAAAAAGAGAGGCAAATTCGTTTGACTGAAGATGACCAGAAAAAATGGGGGATCGATCTGTTAAATATTCCCAAGTCGGATATTCCGGCTGTCACTCATGTCGATTATTCCGCCCGCATCCAGACCGTCCATCGGGAGACGAATCCCCGTTTTTATCGGCTGATTCAGGAGTTTGAAAAAAAGAGTGGATGTCCTGTTATTGTCAATACCTCATTCAATGTGAGAGGAGAACCGATCGTTTGTTCTCTTGAAGATGCCTATCGTTGCTTTATGCGGACCGAAATGGATATTCTGGTATTGGAAAATTTTGTTCTTGATAAAAAAGATCAGCCGAAAACAGCAGATGACAAAGACTGGATGAAGGAATTTGAATTGGATTAGCATGAAAGAAATGCAGACAAAAATTTTGAGGCAATTTGGACTAATGGTCGGGGCTGTTTTTGGCATCATCGGCATTTGGCCTTGGCTCTTTCATCAGAAACCCTTAAGACTCTGGGCTGTGGCTCTTGCGGCCGGCCTAATTTTTCCGGCACTTTTCTTTCCCCGTGTCTTGTTGTATCCTTATCTTCCATGGATGAAGATCGGCCATTTTTTGGGGTGGGTGAATACCAGAATTATTCTCGGATTTTTGTTTTATGTCATCTTTACGCCGGTGGGATTATTCATCAGGCTTGGAAAAGGGGATCCTCTGCACCGATCATTTGAAAAGGACAAAAAAAGCTATCGGATTTCTGATGAAAATAGAAAATTATCGGCAGATGATATGGAGAGGCAATTTTAAGAAGAAAGGCTCGAACGCTAGCGGTCGAAGGAGCTGGCTTTGCCAGTCCTGAGCGTGGCAGCTCCCTTCATCGCGAGGGAACCGAGCGGGAAGGTATATTATGATCGATTTTTTGAAAGAACTATGGGCTTTTGCGAAAGTGAGAAAAAAATACTGGCTCCTGCCGATTATCATCATGTTGCTCCTTTTAGGGGCCCTCATCGTCTTGAGTCAGGGGAGTGTGGTGGCGCCGTTTATTTATACTTTGTTTTGAAGGAGCAGAGCAGTTTTATGGACTGAGTTGTTGTAGGATTTTTTCTTCTTCCAAGTAATCGAATACCCTGTTTGCAAACAAATGGGTCAGAAGAGGGCCTGGATGGCTGTTTGCAGGGTTGGCCCAGAGTTGTCGGTCAGGTATTGTGTGAAAATGCTCAAAAGCAAGCGAAAACAGATTGAAATAGGGGATCGAAGCGGCTTGAAGGAGTGAAACAATTTTTTCAAAATGCCCTCTTTCATTTTCTTGAGTGCCATGAGGTGTCAGTACAAATAAGAGGGTAATTTTTTTGTTCCTGCAAAATTCTGAAAATTCTTTTAGCAGGAACCCATAACTGTCAAGGTTTTCATCAGAATACAATTTTTCAAGCCAAACTTCGTAGCCATAATCCTTGAAAAACCTTTTCTCCAGGATGTTATTGATATAAGTAATCACAAAGTCGAGAAGATTGGGAAAGAGGGAATGGATCGGCCTCAAAAAAAGGGCCCCTTGCCAGATGAAATTTTTCTGGGTGATATTGGCCCAGTCAGGATCGTTTTCCACAAAACCAACGATCAAATAATCAATTTCATTTTTGATTCCTTCCATTTTCAAGAATTGAAACTCATGCCATGTATCCCAACCCCTTTTGCCCCAGCTTAGGACTTCGATTTGGGGGTATTTTTCCACTATTTTTCTCTCCAACAGATGGTTCCACGATTGGTCATAGGGGAGCCCTTCCCCCCAGACAAATGAGTCTCCCAGAACAGCTATTCTTTTCTTGCCGGCAGGTTTAGAAATGGTTTTCACGGTATCATTAAAGCCGTAAGGGTGTTTGTCGGCTCTTTCATAATGATGTCTGGTGATTTCCAAGTCTCTCTCTTTGAGAGCCGGCGGTATCCATATTGTTTTGTTTTTTTGGGGGTCCTGAAAATAAGACGATCGGAGAATCAGTTCTCCCAGTCCACAAAAAAGGAGGATGGTGAGGAGACTTAGAGTCAGGTTGATAAAAGCAGCTCGCTGGCCACGCATGATAACGAGGCCGGCAGCAGCCAGAGTTGCAAAAAAAATTGAACTGACAATTTGAAGCTGGATTCTCATGAAAGGGGGAAGATCCTCGGACAGACCCTCAGCCTGTTTAAAGGCAAAAATTTCTGCAAGCAGGCTGATCAAGGCACATGTAAAAAGAAACAATCCAAGGGAGGTATAGAGTCTGTTTGTTTTTGCATTTTGGGTCATGGATTCCTTCTTTTTTCTCTTCTGATTTGAAACAAATTCTAACAACACCGTGGTGGAATGACTTCTTTGTTTGAGACAGCAGGAGAATAAACTGTTTCAACCGGAAGCCATGAGGAAGGTGTTTCTCTCAAGTCCAGAGGCGCTTTGCCTATCCATAATTGCCACCACCGTCCGGCGCAGGTCAGAACAATCAAGCCTGTCAAAATCAAAAAGAGGCCAGCCACCACCGCATCCAGTTGCATGTTAAAAATTATTTGCGGCATTTGCCCTTCCACTTTTGCTTGAGCCAGAAATCCGATTTTGGGATCGGGATGAAATATTTTTTGCAGGCCGGCCGTAAAAGTGACACAGACCAGCCAGACCAAAGGGAGCAAGGTTGTCCAGACATGCTTTTTTTTGTCCATTTTAATGATGACCGTTGTGGCCAGACAGAGAGCCACCACAGCCAGTAGTTGGTTCGCAATCCCAAACAGGGGCCAGAGACTGTTGATCCCCCCCTGCGGGTCAATCACCCCCTGATAAAGAAAGTAGCCCCATGCCGAAACCAACAAGAGGCTTGCAAAAATGTTGGCGGGATAAGAATGAAGATTCCCCAGCGGCTTCCAGACATTCCCCAAAAAGGCCTGGATCAAAAAACGGCCGACGCGGGTTCCGGCGTCCACTGTGGTGAGAATAAAGAGCGCCTCAAACATGATGGCAAAATGGTACCAGAGGGCCATCATTTTTTCCCCGCCAATCACCTGTGAGAAAATGTGGGCCATGCCGACAGCCAGAGTGGGGGCCCCACCGGTACGCCCAAACATCGTGTTCTCTCCAATATTCTGAGCGAGAGTGGCCATGTCCTGTACAGTTACCGGAAAACCCCACGAAGAAATCGTGGTGACAACAGCCTCCGGTGTTGATCCCACAGAACTTGCCGGGCTGTTGATCGCAAAATAGATTCCCGGCTCCAGCGTGGAGGCGGCAATCATCGCCATGATGGCCACAAACGATTCCAACAGCATGCTTCCATAACCGACCATCCGGGAATGCGATTCGCGCGTGATCATTTTGGGAGTCGTTCCTGATGCGATCAACGAATGAAAACCGCTGATGGCGCCGCAGGCAATGGTGATAAAACAAAAGGGAAAAAGTTTTCCTGAAAAAACAGGACCTGTTCCATCGATAAAGGAAGTGACTGCAGGCAGTTTCAGCAGGGGGAGGACAAAAAAGATTCCCAACGCGAGGGCGCCGATCGTTCCCAGTTTCATAAAAGTGCTCAAGTAGTCCCGCGGCGCTAGGAGAAGCCAAACGGGGAGGATGGATGCAGACAGTCCATAGATGATGACAGTCCACGCGAGAGTCGTCGCATCGAGAGTCAAATAAGAAGCAGCCCCCGCCTGCTGGAAAAATTTTCCTCCCCAGACTGCAAACAACAAAAGGGTTACTCCGATGAGGGTGACTTCAAAAACCTTTCCGGGCCTAAAATAGCGAAGGTGACATCCCATCAGCATGGCAATCGGAATTGTGGCGGCAATGGTGAACGTCCCCCACGGACTATGGGCCAGCGCCTTGACGACGACAAGACCCAGGACCGCTATCAGGATGATCATGATGGCGACGATTGCCAACAGGGCGATGATTCCGGAAATGCGCCCGACTTCTTCCTTGACCATTTCCCCCAGCGATTTTCCGTTTCTTCTCATCGAACAGAAGAGAATCATGAAATCTTGGACAGCCCCCCCCAGGACAACGCCGATTAAAATCCAGAGAGTGCCGGGAAGATAGCCAAACTGGGCGGCGAGCACCGGCCCGACCAGAGGACCGGGGCCGCTGATGGCGGCAAAGTGATGGCCAAAGACGATCCATTTGTTGGTTTTGACAAAATCCCGGCCATCTTCGTGAACCTCGCACGGAGTGGCCCGTTGATCATTCAACATCAACACTTGCACTGCAATCCATTTGGAGTAAAAACGAAAGCCGATGGCGTAGGTGCAGAGGGCGGCGGTCAAAATCCAGACGGCATTGAGCGGTTCTCCCCGATGAAAAGAAATGATGACATAGGCGGTGGAACCGATGAGTGAAATTCCGAGCCAGATCAGAATCAAGATTATTTTTTGCATTTAAATCTTTTAACCTCTTTTAAAAATCTCTCCTCCCCAGAGCCGGCGTAAAAATTCCTTCCAGGGGAGAATGAGAATATTTTCCACAAGCCGGGGGGCCGAATCGAGTGAAACAATCATATTTTGCCTGGTTTTGTATTCCTCGCAAAAAGCTTTGATCCCCTTTAAATGCCTGGGCTGCACTTGGGGAACCCCTTTGACTTCTATCAGAATTTCGGCGTCACCCAAGACAAAGTCGACTTCATAACCGGATGTCGTTCTCCAATAATTTACCTCATAACCCAGACGGGAGTAATGTTGGTGAGCCGTTATTTCCTGATAGATAAAATGTTCAAAAGCCCTGCCAAATAGTTCGGATTCTGTTTGAATATCCCTTCTTTTGAGCAAGAAATTGGCAAGGCCCAAGTCAAAAAAATAAAAACGGGGAGAGCCGATTGTTTTTCTTTTGGGTTTTTTTTGAAATGAAGGGACAAAGCGCCCCAAAAGCGTGTCTTCCATGATTTCAAAATAGGCTTTGATGGTTTTTGCATCAACGCCGCAGTCCGAGGCGATGTTTTTTAACACGACCATTTCCCCATTGCTGAAAGCCGCTTTTTCGAGAAATCGGCCGAAGGCCGCAACATTGCGGGTCAAGGCTTCAGCCATAATTTCTTCTTTTAGGTATTCCCCCACATAGGCCTGCAAAAGGTCAAAAGGACGGTCAGAAAGATAATGTCGGGGAATGAGTCCGTGGTTTAAGGCCCGTACCAGATCAAAGTTGGGAATCTCCTGTGAGACAAGAGGAAAAAGTTCATAGCGCAGCGCCCTTCCTCCCAGGAGATTGGCCCCTCCCCGTTTCAGTTTGCGGGCGCTGGATCCACAAAGGATGAAAGTGATTTGATGATTGACGATAAGCCGCTGAACCTCGTCCAAGAGAAGGGGTATTTTTTGAATCTCATCGACAATAATTGGCCGTTTTTGGGCATCCGGAGCCGCCAAAATTTCCTCAGCCATCAGGGCAGGATGGATACTCATGGCTTGAAAGGTCTTTGCATCCATGAGATCGAAATATTTTGAGTGAGGAAAAGATTCCTTTAAAAAGGTTGTTTTCCCCACTTGCCGGGGCCCCCATAGAAAACAGGATTCATTTCCCAATGACTTAAGTACTTGAATTCTTTTAAACATGATAAAAAGGATATTATATCCTTTAAATAATGACGTCTACTGAAAAAAAATTGTACCTGTTCTTTTGTTCATTTTTTATTTTCGCCCAATTTTACGGGCAATGAGATTCAAGGCCCTGGGGGCCGATGCTTTAAGAAGGGACGGGATTCCCAGTTTCAGTTTTTGTATTTGACCCGATAGATAAGCCAAATCCAGAGGAGGGGCCGCATCAAAGATAGATTGAAGGTCATCCAGGTCATTAAATCTTCTCGGATCATTTTTTAATGAAAACAACTTGGCAATGATCAGATCTTCAACGGTTAAACAGGGGACGGGACCAAAGCCAAAATCGACGTTGTTGCGTTGGGCCCGCTCCAGCGAATTGGCAAACCAGGGCATTTCGGGTAAAATAAAATCGAGACCGATCTTTGATGAATCTTTATCCCCCCGACCCGCCACAATGTAAGGTTGGGTGCTTTGCCTCTTAATCGCAAACAAAGGGCCTCCTTCCAAATCTGCCTTTCGGATAAGGGTTGGCTTTAAGCCCATCGATTTGATGATGTCACATGCCTTATCCTGGGTATGCGGTCCCGATAAAATCAAAAAATCGAGGTCTTTGGTGAGTCTTTCAATTTTGCGGTACAGCGAGGCAACCAGCCCACCCGCCAGGGCAAATTGCACTTTTTCTTTTTTTAAAAGATCGAACACCTGATTAAAAAATTTTTTCAAGTCCATATTTTAGATGCCTTTCGCCTCCATTATCAATTCTTGTGCATTCATGATGAAATCAAGGAGATTGTGAGCCTTCTTATCATGCCGAGCCGGAATCTGATTTTTCATCTCCAGTTCAAACAGTCCGGCGAGAAAAGGGTAACTCTGATGTTTTCTGTTTAATGAAAAGAGCCGGTAGTTTTTTTGTTTTTTTTGGGAGACCATTTTTTCGGCAACCATTTGATTGAGGACCCGTTGAACAGAGAACAGGGGCATTTGAGACAAGACGGCCACATGCCTCAGAGGCAATGGAGATTCCTGATAATACAGCGTTCTTAAAGTCTTGATTCTGGCTTTAGAAGCAAATATTTGCGTGAAGTCTACCATTGCAAATAAAGTGTACAAATTTTTGTACGTTTTATCAATAATTAATTATTAATCATCTGTATTTATTGACTTATTTTACTATAACATATAGGGGACCTATAATAAAATGAGAACCCATGCTCTCACCATCAACTCTCTTCGTCACACCTGTTACACGTGGGGCAATCCCAAAAAACCATCTCTTTTTCTTATTCATGGCTGGATGGACACGGGGGCCAGTTTTGATTTTGTCTGCCGTTATCTTCAAAAAGATTTTTACTGCATCGCTCCCGATTTGCGTGGTTTTGGCCGGAGCGCCCACACCCCCAATCCGCTCGGTTATTTTTTTTACGAATATATCGCCGACCTTCACCAGCTCTTTCAAAAATTTTCAAGCGATCAACCGGTGAATGTATTGGGGCATTCGATGGGGGGAAATATTTTGTCCTTTTATGCCGGAAGTTTTCCGGAAAGAATCAGTCGTTTTATCAATATCGAAGGGTTTGGCATTTTTGATATGCCCCCCGAGCTTGGGCCGGAGAGGATCCGCAAATGGATCGAAGGGCTGGGTTCTCCCCGTTTCAAGATTTATGCGAATTTTAAGGAACTGGCTCAAAGATTGAATGAAGCTAATTCCCATTTATCGGCAGAGCAGGCTCTTTTTTTAGCCAAACAAATGGGGAAAAAGGTCAAGGGGGGAGTCATCCTGGCATCCGATCCCAAACACAAATTGCCGCACCCCTATCTTTTTCAGATGAAAAACTTTGAGGCTTTCCTGAAAAAAATTGAGGCTCACTGTCTGCTGATTGCGGCAGAAAAGACTCAAATGGATGAATGGATGAAAGCAGGGAGGGATGTGATGGAAGAAATCAAGAGGAGAATGGATTTTTTCCCCCCTTCATCCCAAAAAGTGATCCTTCCGTATTGCGGCCATATGGTTCATCAGGAACAGCCGGAAGAACTTGCCAGGTTGGTCGGAGATTTTCTAAAATCATAACATGACATCGCTTCATATCCGCAACCAGCTTCATCTTCACGATCCGGTTTTTTTGCACAAACTAATGCCGATTTTCGACTTTGTGGAAAAATATTTTCGGTACGAAGTGGTGGGGATTGAAAATGTTCCCAAAAACAAGGGATCATTGGTCGTCATGAATCATGGGATTATTCCGTTTCATGGTTTTTTGATGGCCAAGGCATTGATCCAGCAAAGGGGGATCTATCCGCGGGGGTTGGGGGCCGGTTTTTTGTTTTCCATTCCCTGGGTGCGCGATTTCTTTCTGAAAGGGGGGGCGGTCAATGCCAATCACCGGAATGCCCGGGCTCTTTTAGATGAAGGAAATTGCGTGATGTTGAGCCCCGGGGGAATTTATGAGGGATTGATCTGTCAGCCGGGAATGACACGCATTCCCTGGGAGCGGCGAAAGGGATTTGTCCGATTGGCTCTTGAATCTCGTGTGCCGATTATTCCCACTTATTGTACCGGCATTAACGAGGTCTACTCCAATTCCCGTTTTTTGCTCAAACTTCGAATCAAAATTCTGGAGGCGACCCGTTTTTCTCTCCCTCTTTTTTACGGCATCGGCTTGATTCCGTTTCCGGTCAAACTCATCCATTTTGTCGGGAAACCGGTCCCCGCCCGAATACAGAAAGGAGAGGATTTTGAACAAGCGGTCAAACGGATCCATCATCAGGTCATGGATGAAATGAGACAGCTCGCCGAATAAAGGAGAGAAAAACCACCAGCAGTGCGGAAGATCCGGCGTTTTCTTGATCTTTTTCCGTTCATACGGGGGATCTCGATTTTTTGATCACGCCGGATGGCCGCCTTCATCTGATCGATCCTGCCGAATTCACTTGGCGTTCAGGGGAATCTTGAAGACACTGATTTTCTGGGGCTCCACTCTTTGATGGGGGGGGCCATACGCCGAAGGGGGAATCGATCAAGAGCTGGGATCCCGTGCTTCAAAAGCGGGACTTTTTTTCTATGGCTCCTGTCTGGCCGGTCAAGCACGCCTCTCGTCGCCAAATGGACAAAACATTTCGCT
The DNA here is from genome assembly GCA_005240075.1 of Nitrospira sp. Taxonomy (GTDB): domain Bacteria; phylum UBA10199; class UBA10199; order UBA10199; family SBBF01; genus SBBF01. The sequence continues at coordinate 1,192 of SBBF01000040.1, read as the reverse complement.
GACCGATGAATTTGAAAAGAGCGTTGATCCGGAAGAATGGTTGGCCCTTTCCGACAATAAAAAGGCAAAGATCGAAGAGGATCTGAATGAACTGGAATCGGAGATTAAAGACGGAAAAAATTATCTGATTATCAGCCCCCAAATTGGGGTTGGGCTCCGTTTTCAACACCAATCCTTGTCAGTCCGCCTCGCGGCGGTCTATTCCCCTTTTCCAGGGTCATCCGAATATGGAATTCATCTTCGCAGTGTGGGTCTGGAAACCGGAGTAGAAATGCAGATGGGAAAATAAGGGGGCCTTGACGTATTATAGGAAATAACCTATATTAAATCCTAGAATGAACACAGCGAAACAAGCCAATTTCTTGATTCCCGAAGACGTCCTGACCGCTTTTAGGCGCGCCGTACCCCGGGGTGAGCAAAGCAGAGTTGTGGCTGACGCCCTTCGGCGCGAACTGAAGAAGAGGTTTTTCAAAAAAGCCCTTGTTGAAAGTTTCGGCGCCTGGGGATTGCGAAAGGATCTGGGGTCGACACGAAAATTTGTCCGTTCCCTGCGTAAAGAGCGCAACTTCCAGAAACCATGAATCCCCACAAAATTCTCGTCGATACCGATGTCCTCATTGATTTTCTACGTCACAAGGATAAGGCTAAAAAAATTCTCGGTGAAGCATCCGATGCCGGTGATCTTTATTGCTCCGTCATTACCCTGGCGGAATTATATGCCGGCATGCGTCCGGCCGAAAAGGAAGATACGGAGAGGCTCGTGGCCGGCATGACCCTTCTGCCGGTCACGGAATCGGTCGCTCGCAGGGGAGGCGAACTTCGAAACCACGCTCGGCCAAGAAATATCCTTCTTCCCGATTGTTTGATTGCGGCAACAGCTTTAGATGAAGAGTGTTATTTACTGACGTTTAATGAGAAAGATTATCCATTTCCCGATGTGGTCTTGTATAAGAATTTGCCAAAATGAGAATTAACAAGCAGGAGGAAATGAGTTGATGAAGGGCTATGGGGTGTTGTGTTTCAGGTTCTTTGAGACAAAAAAATTCAGAATAAATGAGATATAAAATAGTCTTATACGTTATTGCAGAGAAGCAGCTCTTTTCCCACCCCGAAGGGGTGCAGATCTTTTAGCCGGGGGCGTAAGCCCCCGGAAAACGATTAACAATAATTTTTTGCCCTGGAGGGGCAAGGT